>NZ_KV794418.1:194641-203264 GCF_001808745.1 Streptococcus sp. HMSC057G03 | reverse complement strand
CCTGGTTTAAGAATGGAAGTTCCCGTTATTCCCTGAAAAACTTGGGAGATATGAAAATCAAGTACAACAAATTGATAGAAGAGTAGTAAGTTTTTTTTGAATCTAATCCCACATCATTTTTCGGAGGTGGGATTTTTGCATTTGACGCGGAGACTTGGGAAAATGATTTGGCAAAAATGATGCAAGTTAGTAGAATTCATGGTATAATGGAATGTAAAAATTTTTTATGAAAGAAAGTTAACCATGAATTTAAAAGATTACATTGCAAGCATTGAAAACTATCCACAAGAAGGGATTACCTTCCGTGATATCAGCCCTTTGATGGCAGATGGCAATGCTTATAGTTATGCGGTTCGTGAGATCGTTCAATACGCAACCGATAAGAAGATCGATATGATCGTCGGTCCTGAAGCGCGTGGCTTCATCGTTGGATGTCCAGTCGCTTTTGAATTGGGAATTGGATTTGCACCTGTTCGTAAGCCTGGTAAGTTGCCACGCGAAGTCATCTCTGCTGACTACGAAAAAGAATACGGTGTGGATACCTTGACCATGCACGCCGATGCTATCAAACCAGGCCAACGTGTCCTCATCGTTGATGACCTCTTGGCGACAGGTGGTACGGTGAAAGCAACCATCGAAATGATCGAAAAACTCGGTGGGGTGGTTGCAGGGTGTGCCTTCTTGATCGAGTTGGACGACTTGAAAGGTCGCGAAGCGATCGGCGATTACGACTACAAAGTTTTGATGCATTACTAATATAGTCTAATATTATAACTGGCTACAGAAAAACCATAATTGAAAACTATAAGCTCCTATCATATAATGTTAGTTAAGAACTTGCACGATGGGAGCTTTTTATGCCAATTACACTAGATAAAAAATTACCTGCAGTAGATATTCTTCGTTCAGAAAATATTTTTGTCATGGATGATGTTCGAGCAACTCACCAGGATATTCGTCCTATAAATGTTCTGATTTTGAATCTCATGCCGACTAAGGAAGCAACTGAGACTCAACTGCTACGCCTTCTGGCCAATACGCCCTTGCAGATCAATGTAGATTTCCTCTATATGGCGAGCCATAAGTCTAAAAATACAGCGGCCGAGCATATGGAGAGTTTTTACAAGACTTTTGAGGATATCAAGGATAATTACTATGACGGCTTGATTGTGACGGGGGCGCCTGTCGAAAAGATGGACTTTGAGGAAGTGGACTACTGGGAAGAATTAACCCAGGTCTTTGAATGGGCCAAGCGTCATGTTTTTTCTACCTTACACCTTTGTTGGGGAGCCCAGGCTGGATTGTATCACCGCTACGGGATTCAAAAAGTAGAGCTCTGTGACAAGCTATCCGGTATCTATGACCAAGCAGTGGTGCGTCCTGATAGTCTGCTCATGAGAGGATTTGACGATCGCTTCCTTGCCCCTCATTCTCGCTATACAGATATTCCTTTGAAGGAAGTCCTTGAAAAGAGCAATCTTCAAGTGATCGCTCAGGGAAATGAAGTTGGACTTTCCATCATTGCTAGTCCAGACATGCGTGAGGTCTATAGCTTTGGCCATCTGGAGTATGATCGCGATACACTGGCAAAAGAATACCACCGAGATGTCAAGGCGGGCTTGGATCCGGACGTTCCCAAGAATTACTTTGATGGGGATGATGCTAATACAGAGCCTCGCATTCGTTGGAATCTAGCTGCGACGACCTTCTTTAGTAATTGGATCAACTATGCGGTTTATCAAGAAACACCTTACCGCTTGGAAGAATTGGAAAAAGATATTTCATTTTATGGTTACCTATAAAGGGGAATTATGACATATTCACAAGCATTTAAGTATGGCAACTTGGTTCTTCCAAGTGCCTTGCTTTTTCATTATCATGAGTTGTTTGACCAAGCAGATGACTATTTGGTTTGGCAGTTTTTCTTCCTTCAAAATACGACCGGCCAAGAGGCCTTAACTCCCAATCAGATTGCTAGTCATCTAGGAAAAACGGTGACAGAAGTCAATCGGATTATGTCCAATTTGACCACCAAGGGACTCCTTCAGTACCGGACCATTGAGCTCAATGGCGAGATTGAAGCCATCTTTGATGCGACCATTGCCCTGGAGCGCTTGGATGAGATTTTAGAAGCCCAGACACAAGGGAAGACACAGAGCGCGCCTGCTAAGGGAAATGTCATCAAGGACTTGGTGGAAACCTTCCAACAAGAACTGGGACGTCTCTTGACACCTTTTGAAATTGAAGACCTGACCAAAACTGTGCGCGAAGATCAGACAGATCCAGACGTGATCAAGGCAGCATTACGAGAAGCTGTCTTTAACGGCAAGCCACACTGGAAATATATCCAAGCTATTTTACGCAACTGGCGCAGTGAAGGCATCAACAGTCTAGCCCAAGTAGAGGCGAAACTACAAGAACGCGAACAAGCCAACCCACGCAATGTGACCGTTTCAGACGATTTCTTGAAGGCCATGGATTTGTGGAAGGATTAGGAGGAGATGTCTTAAAGGATGAAACGGGGAGATAAAAAAAGAAAATATAGATGGTTATATCCTACGATACTTTTAGTTGGGCTGATTTTACTATTTAGTGTCGTCAGCTATTATTTTGCGCGTACAAGTATATTGTCATCAGGTCTGTATCCGGTTGAAGATAGCCTAGTACAGGCAGGCTATTCAAAAACAAAAGATGGCTATACAAAAAAAGAAGCTGACGTGACGATCCAGATAAAATGGAATAAAAAAACAAAAGAATTTGATAAGAATCACTATCATTTTAAAGTAGACAAGGATACGACTTTCTTATCGAAAGATTATGTTGATAAGGAAGTACTTGAAACACTAACAAATGGTCAATTATCGAATCAATTTGGCTTTGTTCATTACACAAAAGCTAAAAAGAAGGAGTGGCTAAAGGATTCTCCTAGATTGGTAGCCCATGCGGGTGGTGCGATTCGAGAAAAAGAATACAACACCTTTTATACTAATTCCTTAGAAGCTTTGCAACAGAATTATAGTCTAGGACATCGCTTGTTTGAAATGGATTTTTATCTGACAAGTGATAAAAAATTGGCTGCTGTTCATGATTGGAATCAGTTTGGAAACAAAAATGATGTTGCTCTTTCTTCTGATGAATGGAAAAAATTTAAGGCTTATGGTTCTCCAGAAACACCAAGTCGTTTCACGACGATGTTAGTGGGAGATGTCTTGGATCAAATGGTGATCAATAAAGATATGGTTTTGATCACAGATACTAAATCTATGGAAATTCCCAAAGAAGATATGATCATTCAATTTCAAGATATTGTTTCAGAAGCGAAAAAGCGAGACAAGGAACTATTGGATCGTGTGATTCCACAAGTCTATAATCAAGATATGTTCGGAGAAATTGAAGCTATTTATCCTTTCCAGCATGTTATCTATACCTTGTATTCTTCGCCAGATAGTGCAGAAGAGGTTATCGATTTCATTTCAAAACATGATGAAATCGAGGCAGTAACGATTTCATTTGCTGATCCTCGCTTCAATCCAGACTTTATAAATGCAGTTCATCGACTTGGAAAACGTATTTACATTCATACTATCCATACTTATGATGATTTAACTAAGTATGCGAATGTAAATGTTGACGGTTTTTATACTGGCTTGTTGACTCCTGAAGATGTAGCCTTGTATGAATCAGTTTCTAAATAGAAAAAGACTAGCACTTTATAAAAGTGCTAGTTTTTGAATGTAGACAAATTTTTTCGAAATAAAATGGCGCAAAAATATATGTTTTTTTAGCGTCAGACAAGCGAATATTGGAACTTTCCGCTGTGAGAAAAGCACCTGAAACACTATTGTTTCAGGTGCTCGGAATTATTGAGACCTTAGGCTCAATAATTAGTCTTGGAACTTCGGAGAAGTTCGCAGACGTCCGTACTCACATAAGGAAAGTTTTTAATAAGTTTCTGTCTTCAATCTTAAGCTAAAATGCAAGCTAAAATGTTTATAAATAATCAGCATAGGCTTTTTCTAGTTTACTAAGGAGTTCTTGTTTTTCCTCGTCACTGGCAAAGGAAGCCTGAATGGCATCAACATTGTGCTGGTAAAAGTCAGCTTCCTTGGTTTGGAAATGTTGATGGTAGAGGGTGTATTCCTTGGTGAGGTCGGTATCAGATACAGTGCGATTATCAGTATTGATACTGATCCGAGCACCGGCTGCCTTCATCTTCAGATAAGGGAAATCTTCTATAGTCGGCGCTGCTTTTGTTTGGAGGTTGCTGGTCAAGCAGAGTTCACCAGTGACCCCGTTGTCAATAAAGGATTGGAGTAAGGCCGGTTCATGAGATAGAGCCGTCACGTGGCCATTGCGTTTGATGCCAAAAGCAATCGATTGGGCTACAAAGTGTGGGCAATGACACTCACCTGCGTGAAGCGTCATAGGGCGATGGTAACTTTTGACTTGCTCGATTAAAGGTCGAATATCTTCTGGAGAGTAGTTGTGCTCATCTCCAGCAAAGTCAAAACCGACAAAATCTTGATCACTAACTTGGTTCGCTTCTGCTAGAATGCGAGAGGTGAGTTCTTGATCGGACTGTCGCATGCCACAGACCAAGGCTTTTGCAACAATGCCAAATTCCTCCTTGGCTTGGCGCAGTCCTTCACAGACAGCATCGATAGTTTCTGGGACGGTTAGCCCTTGGTTCATGGACAATTCTGGTGCAAAGCGGACCTCGATGTAGACGACATTTTCAAGAGCAGCTTGCTTGGCCACATCGTAAGCAGCAAGCGTCAAGGCTTCCTTGGTTTGGAGGAGCGGCCGAATGTAGTCAAAGGCCTCCAAATAGTCCAAGAGATTCTCACAGTGGGCAGGTGCAGAGACATGGTGTTTGAGCTCTTCATCGCTAGCAGGGAGGTCAATATTGGCCAGGGCTGCCAATTGACGAATAGTCGGAAGAGACAAGGAACCGTCTAAGTGACAGTGGAGTTCTGTCTTTGCCAAACTATGAAAATCGATCGTGGACATGGTTTTCTCCTTAAAATTGTATTTTTTCTATACTATCATTTTGCCAAGAAAAGTCAAGTAGCGTTCGCGTAGCAGATCTTTGAAAGGGAGCCTGAGATTTGATATGCTAGTAGTAATATAGACAAAGGAGAAAAGAGATGTCAGATTATCAATTACCAGAAGTATGGGAAGCACCGAGTCAAATGGGAGGAGCCTGGGGTGGCTTGAACCAACCAACAGCAGGTGCCCGCTTTGAACAAACCCTTCCAAAAGGTGACCAACCTTTCCAACTCTATACCCTTCCAACACCCAATGGGATCAAGGCCACCATTATGCTGGAGGAATTGAAAGAGCTTGGAGTGGAAGCTGGTTATGATGCTTATCGCATCAAGATTGGCGAGGGAGATCAGTTTGGAAGTGACTTTGTAGCCATCAATCCAAACTCGAAAATTCCAGCTATGTTGGATCAGTCAGGAGAGGAAGCGATTCGGGTCTTTGAATCGGCCAATATCCTCCTGTATCTAGCCGATAAATTTGGCAAATTAATTCCGACAGATCCTGCTAAACGGACAGAAGTGCTCAACTGGCTCTTCTGGCAGACAGGGGCTGCACCATTTTTAGGGGGAGGCTTTGGTCACTTCTTCCATTATGCGCCTGAGAAAATCGAGTATGCCATCAATCGCTTTGCCATGGAAGCCAAACGTCAATTGGACCTACTGGACAAGGAATTGGCGACCAAACCTTATATTGCAGGAGATGACTACACCATAGCGGATATTGCCATCTGGTCTTGGTATGGCCGTCTAGCCCAAGACAAGGTCTGGGATCGTGCTGGGATTTTCCTAAATGTGAAGGAATACAAGCATCTGCAGGCTTGGACAGAGAAAATTGCCAATCGCCCAGCTGTGAAACGTGGCTTAGTAGTAGAATATAAGGAAATTGATGCATAATGAAAAGGGCGCTGTCGCGCCTTTTTTTAATGGTGCAAACATGGTATACTAAAGGATGGAATAAAAGTTTAGAAAGTAGCACATGGAATTTACAAAATTATCGAATCGATTGGACTTGGTGGCCAGTTTCGTCCCAGCTGGAGCGCGTCTGTTGGATGTGGGAAGTGACCATGCTTATCTCCCAATCGCCCTATTACAAGAAGGCAAGATTGAGGCTGCTATTGCAGGAGAAGTGGTTGAGGGACCTTATCAGTCTGCTCTCCAAAATGTTGCCGATAATGGTTTAGAAGATAAGATAGAGGTCCGTCTGGCCAATGGCTTGGCTGCCTTTGAACCAACAGACGGCATTTCTTGTATCACTATTGCGGGCATGGGAGGACGCTTGATTGCAGATATCCTAGCAGCAGGGCTTGAGAAATTAGCCGGTGTCTCTCGCTTGGTCCTGCAACCCAATAATCGAGAGGATGAACTGCGGGCTTGGTTGGTAAACCATGATTTTCGCATTGTCGATGAAGCTATCTTGGAAGAAAATGAGAAGTTCTATGAGATCCTCGTGGTGGAACACGGTTCTCAAGAGTTGACAGCCAAGGAACTGCGTTTTGGTCCCTATTTGATGCTGGAACAGGCCCCAGCCTTTGTCCAAAAGTGGTCCAAGGAAGTGGAGAAATTAGCCTTTGCTTTGGAGCAGGTCCCAGTTGAGAATCAATCCGCCAGAGCATCGTTAGAAGAGCGTATCGCCCAAATCAAGGAGGTCCTAAATGCTAGCAAGTGAAGTCATCAAACGCTATGAAGCTTACTGTCCTCAAGAACTTTCCATGGAGGGAGATGTCCGTGGCCTACAAGTTGGTACGTTGCAAAAAGACATCAAGAAGGTCATGGTAGCTTTAGATATCCGCGAACAGACGGTGGCGGAAGCTATCGGCTATGGGGTGGACTTGATCATCGTCAAGCACGCGCCGATTTTCCGTCCCATCAAGGATTTGGTAGCTGATCGGGCTCAAAATCAGATCTATATCGACTTGATCAAGCATGATATCGCAGTCTACGTCAGCCATACCAATATTGACATTGTTCCAGATGGGCTCAACGATTGGTTCTGCCACCTCTTGGACATTGAAGATACAGAGCCCCTCAGTATGACAGGGGAAGGATTCGGAATCGGCCGGATCGGTCGGGTAGCTACCCAAACCTTTGGCCAGTTGGCTGAAAAGGTCAAAGAAACCTTTGGCTTAGATGCTTTGCGCATAGTCAGTTATGACCAGGCAGATTTGGAACGGGTCATCGAGCACGTCGCCATTTGTGGAGGAAGTGGCCAGTCCTTTTACAAGGATGCTCTCGCCAAGGGAGCAGAGGTCTATATCACAGGAGATATCTACTACCACACGGCTCAGGACATGCTGAGTGATGGGCTCTTGGCCTTGGATCCGGGACACCATATCGAGGTTCTTTTTGTGTCAAAATTAGTAGAAAAGCTCAATCAGTGGAAGGCTGAAGAAGCGTGGGAGATTGAAGTGATTGGCAGTCAAGCCAGCACCAATCCTTTTTACCATATCTAAGGGGGCATGATGAAAGTTGCCATTATCGGTGCAGGGATCGTGGGATCTACTGCAGCCTATTATTTATCCAAAGAAGTACAAGTGGATGTGACCGTCTATGACCATGGAGTCGGCCAAGCAACTAAGGCAGCGGCAGGCATTATTAGCCCTTGGTTTTCTAAACGGCGGAATAAGGCCTGGTATCGCCTGGCTCGTCTGGGAGCAGACTTTTACCAAGAATTGGTAGAAGATCTGGCCAAGGACGGAATTAAAACAGATTTTTACCAGCAGACCGGCGTCTATCTCCTCAAGAAAAAGGAAGAAAAATTAGACAAACTCTATCAGTTGGCGCTGAGTCGACGAGAAGAATCTCCCTTAATCGGGGACTTGGCAATTTTGACTAAGGAAGAAGTAGCCCAGCAATTTCCTGATCTACAAGGCTTTGAGAAGCTCCTTTATGCATCAGGTGGTGCTCATGTGGAGGGAGCCCTTCTAACGGAAACGCTTCTTAAAGCCAGTGGGGCAAGAGTGATCAAGAAAGAGGTTGCTCTCTCAGTCTCAGATGATGGCTATCAGATTGCAGGAGAAAGCTATGACCAAGTTATCCTAGCAACAGGAGCCTGGTTGGGGCAAATCCTTGAGCCACTTGGCTACCAAGTTGATGTCCGTCCGCAAAAGGGGCAACTGCGGGATTATCAGCTAGACCTAGATACTGCTGATTATCCTGTGGTCATGCCTGAAGGAGAGCTGGATATCATTCCCTTCCAAAATGGAAAGATCAGTATGGGAGCCACCCATGAAAATGAGATGGGCTTTGACCTGACAGTGGATCAGGCTTTGCTGAATCAGATGGAAACAGAAGCCTTGGCCTACTATCCAGAACTCGCTCAAGCCGAAGTTATCGGGGAGCGCGTGGGAACCCGTGCCTACACCAGTGACTTTTCACCATTTTGGGGAGCTGTTCCTGATCAAGTAGGCCTCTATGTCGCCAGTGGACTTGGTTCGTCTGGCCTCACAACTGGTCCCCTCATTGGGTGGCACCTATCCCAACTCGTGGTAGGAGGAAACCTGCGCTTAGATCCAGCAGATTATCCAGTTGAACAATATGTGAAGAAGTAGGCTGGGACAAAAGTCCTAGCCTCTCAATTG
>NZ_KV794418.1:189456-194541 GCF_001808745.1 Streptococcus sp. HMSC057G03 | reverse complement strand
ATTACCGATTTCTGTCCCACTCTCTTTTTTTCGAAAGACCTTCCGTAATTTGGCTAAAAATAGTAGAATAGAAGAAGTGAATCATCGAGAAAATGGGAGTTGTTATGAATTGGTTTCAATCGCAATACGTGGTCTTACAGGCCTTTCTCGCAGGATTGTTTACATGGGGCTGTACCATTGTCGGGTCAGCCATCGTTTTTTTCTTTAAGCATATCAGTCGTAAGTTACTGGACATCATGATGGGCTTTGCGGCAGGGGTCATGATTGCGGCGTCATTTTGGTCCCTCTTGCAACCGTCGATTTAGTATGTGGAAAACTCTCTTATGGGAGCTTGTCTTGGTTGCCAGCGGCCATCGGTTTTTTAGCTGGAGGTTTTTTCCTCCGTTTGATCGACGCCATCGTCCCTCTCCTTCATATGACGAAGGAGATTGATGAGGCTGAGAGTATCCATACGCCGCGGGAGAAGAAGTTGTCTAAAACAATCCTCCTTTTTCTCGCCATTACCATTCATAATTTTCCAGAAGGCTTAGCAGTCGGAGTAGCCTTTGGAGCTCTGGCTAGCAATCCAAGTCCAGAAGCCTTTATCGGGGCGGTTGGCCTGGCCATTGGGATTGGCTTGCAAAATATCCCAGAAGGGGCTGCTCTTTCAATCCCAATCCGGACGGATGGAAAATCCCGTCTCAATGCCTTTTATTGGGGATCTATGTCAGCCATCGTCGAGCCCATCGGAGCCCTGCTAGGGGCAGTTGCCGTCTTATCCATGACAGCCATCTTGCCTTACGCCCTCTCTTTTGTAGCAGGTGCGATGATCTTCGTAGTGGTTGAAGAGTTGATCCCAGATTCCCAGACCAATGGCAACACAGATGTGGCGACCTTAGGCCTCATGGTTGGCTTTGTCATTATGATGATTCTAGACGTCGCTTTGGGATAACCTGTCATCACCTTGTAACACAAATGCAAGGTGACTTTTTTATATAAACATGATAAAATAAGGGTAATGACTACGTAGAAAGGCCTAACATTATGAAAGGTATTATTTTAGCAGGGGGCTCAGGAACTCGCTTGTATCCATTGACACGTGCGGCTTCTAAGCAGTTGATGCCCATTTATGACAAACCAATGATCTACTATCCGCTGTCAACCCTTATGTTGGCTGGGATCAAAGATATCCTGATCATCTCAACACCTCAAGACCTTCCTCGTTTTGAAGAGCTTCTTGGAGATGGCTCTGAGCTAGGAATTTCTCTCTCTTATGCAGAGCAACCAAGTCCAGATGGTTTGGCGCAAGCCTTTATCATTGGAGAAGACTTTATTGGGGACGATCACGTTGCCCTCATCCTTGGGGACAATATCTTCCACGGAAATGGCTTAACCAAGATGTTGCAACGGGCAGAAGCCAAAGAAAAAGGAGCGACTGTCTTTGGTTACCAAGTCAAAGATCCAGAACGCTTTGGTGTGGTAGAGTTTGACGCGGATATGAACGCTATCTCTATCGAAGAAAAACCAGAACATCCAAAATCCAACTTTGCAGTGACCGGACTTTACTTCTATGACAATGATGTGGTAGAAATTGCCAAAAACATCAAACCAAGCCCTCGTGGAGAGCTTGAAATCACTGATGTTAACAAGGCCTATTTGGAGCGTGGAGATCTCTCTGTTGAGCTCATGGGCCGTGGCTTTGCATGGTTGGATACTGGAACTCACGAAAGTCTCTTGCAAGCATCTCAATATATCGAAACTGTTCAACGCTTGCAAAATGTCCAAGTGGCTAACCTTGAGGAAATTGCCTATCGCATGGGTTATATCACTAAAGAACAAGTCCATGAATTAGCGCAATCATTGAAGAAAAACGAATACGGACAATACTTGCTCCGTTTGATTGGAGAAGCATAATGACGGAACAATTTTTTGATAAAGAATTAGCAGCCCGCAAAATTGAAGCCATCCCAGGCTTGATGGAGTTTGATATTCCAGTGCGCGGGGATAACCGTGGTTGGTTTAAAGAAAACTTCCAAAAAGAGAAAATGCTTCCCCTTGGATTCCCTGAAAGCTTCTTTGCAGAAGGCAAGTTGCAAAACAATATTTCATTCTCTCGTAAGAATGTTTTGCGTGGCTTGCATGCAGAGCCTTGGGACAAGTACATCTCTGTAGCAGATGAAGGAAAGGTTCTTGGAACTTGGGTAGACCTTCGTGAAGGCGATAGCTTTGGGAACACCTACCAAACTGTGATCGATGCTTCAAAAGGAATCTTTGTTCCTCGTGGTGTAGCCAATGGGTTCCAAGTTTTGACAGACAAAGTTGCCTATACATACTTAGTCAACGATTACTGGGCACTGGAACTTAAACCAAAATATGCTTTTGTCAACTACGCAGACCCAAGCCTAGACATCCAATGGGAAAACTTGGAAGAAGCAGAAGTCTCAGAAGCTGACAAAAATCACCCATTGCTCAAAGATGTCAAACCCCTAAAAGCAGAAGATTTGTAGAATATAAATCTTAAAACAATCAAGAACATCATTATATAGTTTTTAGCTTTGCTATAAACGAGCGAAGCGAGCTATATGCTTAGCTTTCCGCCGTGAGAAAAGCACCTGAACCATTGTGTTTCAGGTGCTCGGAAGTTTTGAGACACTAGGCTCAAAACTTAGTCATGGAACTTCTTCGAAGTTCGCTGACGTCCGTACTCACCTAAGGAAAGCTAAAAAAAGATTGATTTAAGGAACAATCAAAACTAAAAATTATTTGGAGAAAAAATGTCAGAATATAAACATATCATCGTAACCGGTGGAGCTGGTTTCATCGGTTCAAACTTCGTACACTATGTCTACAACAACCATCCAGACGTGCATGTGACTGTCCTTGATAAACTTACTTATGCTGGAAACCGTGCCAATATCGAAGAAATCCTTGGAGATCGTGTTGAGTTGGTGGTGGGAGACATCGCTGATGCTGAATTAGTTGACAAATTGGCTGCCAAGGCTGATGCGATTGTTCACTATGCGGCTGAAAGCCACAATGACAACTCCCTCAAAGACCCATCTCCATTTATCTACACAAACTTTGTTGGAACATACACACTCTTGGAAGCGGCTCGTAAATACGACATTCGTTTCCACCACGTGTCAACAGACGAAGTGTATGGAGACCTTCCATTGCGCGAAGATCTTCCTGGACATGGGGAAGGTCCTGGTGAAAAATTCACTGCTGAAACAAAATACAACCCATCATCACCTTATTCATCAACCAAGGCTGCTTCAGACTTGATCGTGAAGGCTTGGGTTCGTTCCTTTGGTGTTAAAGCAACGATTTCTAACTGTTCAAACAACTACGGGCCATACCAACACATCGAAAAATTCATCCCACGTCAAATCACCAATATCTTGTCTGGCATCAAGCCAAAACTTTATGGTGAAGGGAAGAACGTCCGTGACTGGATCCACACCAACGACCACTCAACTGGTGTTTGGGCTATCCTCACTAAAGGCCGTATTGGTGAAACTTACCTGATCGGTGCCGATGGTGAAAAGAATAACAAAGAAGTGCTGGAGTTGATCCTTGAAAAAATGGGTCAACCAAAAGACGCCTACGACCGTGTAACAGACCGTGCTGGTCACGATTTGCGTTATGCCATCGATTCAACCAAATTGCGTGAAGAATTAGGTTGGGAACCACAATTCACAAACTTTGAAGCAGGTTTGGAAGATACCATCAAGTGGTACACAGACCACCAAGACTGGTGGAAGGCTGAAAAAGAAGCTGTAGAAGCCAACTACGCGAAAACACAAAAAGTTTTGAAATAATGAAGAAGGTCCAAGTGGAAAATCACTTGGACTTTTTTCAGATATTTTTCTGAAAATCAAAAAATTAACCATTGATTTGTGGTATAATATGGTTAGTTTTTATGATGAATCAATAAGGGGGATATGATGAATCAAAACGATTGGGTTGAATACTTTGAAGCGGTCAATGGTCGCAAGCCAAGTATGCAAGAATTTCAAGAAGCGCGTGAAAAAGGGGAGTTTGTCGTAGAGCGAAAAGAAGCGCCGACTCCAGCAACTGAGGCACCAGCTCCAGCAACTGAAGCGCAGGCTCCTATTCAGGAAGCACCTAACGCACCTCTTTCACAAGAGCAGACAGCTGTTGTCCAACCGCAGCCATCGGCGAAAACCTTACAACCTGTTCCAAGACCGAAAAAATTGACATTTTCTTTCAATAAACAAGCCCAAATTGGGGCTGCAGTTGCGGGACTTGTCGCAGTGATTGCCTTTGCTTGGTTCTTTTTCTTTTCAGGTGGACCAAGTCTAGATGGTGTTTGGTTGAGAAATACGGATTCTAGTCCGATCACTTATGAACTAAGTGGAAAGAAACAAAAAGTCAATGGTAGCGAGACCATCAAAAAGGTTCTCAAGGGCAATGAAGCGAAAAAAGAATTTAATACCGCACTTTCTTTGTTAAATGCAACAGACTTGCATTCACTTGCGGATGTCGATAAGAAATTTAACCTGAAGACGACAGAAATAGTTGTGATTAAGTCTGGTGGGAACACACGCTATAACTTGCTCCAAAAAGATGGAAGCAATATTATTTTAAGAAATGATTTATTCGACTTGAAAACTTATAAATCATACGAAGGAAACTTTGAAGATAATTTGGTCTATCACAAGGTTGAAACACCAAAGGCCATGGTTGGAAAATGGAAGAATGTGACAGAAGGAGATAATACAACTGTTCAGATTTCAGATCACGGAATTATTAGTGATAAGTATTCCGATAGCAAGGCTTACGCATTCTATTCTCTAGCTGATTCAGAAAAGTATGATGGAGATACGACTTCTAAAGAAGAGATCGAACACACATTTGACGTAATTCAAGAAGCGGTGAAATCACAAGGCTATCAAGTGAAGAGTGCTAAGGAAGTCTATATACAAGCTAATTCAAATTATTGTTTCGTACCTGTCAACGGTGGAAAAAATATACTCGTCTTACGTGGTGGTAATGAATTTGCTGCTAAATTAGAAAAAGTGAAATAATGAAAGGACCGCAAGGTCCTTTTAGATTGAAGACAAAGTCATCTTAGAAACTTTC
>NZ_KV794418.1:126211-189356 GCF_001808745.1 Streptococcus sp. HMSC057G03 | reverse complement strand
CACTTTTCTCACGGCGGAAAGTTTCAGTATATTCTTGATTCATTTAAAAAATTAGAACTCATTTTTATTTCTATGCAAGATCACTTGGCTTTTTTTCTAAAGAACTAGTTTATCTAAATAATCAAAGGACCGGAAGGTCCTTTTTGTTTCCAAACTTCTTATTGAAAAACTATTCATGTCTAGGCAAAAATATGGTAAAATGGATAAGATGTGTCTGAGATGTCTATTTCTTCTCAGACGACTACAGGTAATGGAGTAGAAAATGCAAAATAGACCTATTATTATTGGTGTTACTGGTGGTTCTGGTGGTGGAAAGACCAGTGTGTCTCGTGCCATTTTGGCTAATTTCCCGAATGAAAAGATTGCCATGATTGAGCATGATTCTTATTACAAGGACCAGAGTCATTTGACCTTTGAGGAGCGGATCAAGACCAACTATGACCATCCTTTTGCCTTTGATACGGACTTGATGATTGCGCAGATCAATGAACTCTTGGAGGGTCGTCCGGTGGATATCCCAACTTATGACTATGCTGAACATACGCGCAGCAGCAAGACCTATCGTCAGGAACCACAAGATGTTTTCATCGTGGAAGGAATCTTAGTTCTTGAAGACAAGCGCCTTCGGGACCTGATGGACATCAAGATTTTCGTTGATACGGATGATGATGTGCGGATCATTCGCCGGATCAAGCGCGATATGGAGGAGCGTGGCCGGAGTCTGGATAGTGTCATTGAGCAATACCTTGGTGTGGTAAAACCGATGTACCACCAGTTCATCGAGCCAACCAAGCGCTATGCGGATGTGATCATTCCTGAGGGCGTAACCAATACGGTTGCGATTGACTTGATCACAACCAAGATTGAAAAAATCCTCAACGAAGCGCGTGAAGGAAAATAAAAATAGGGAGAAAGAGGGAAATCGATCTCCAATCCAATAACAATAGTTGGAATTACGGAATGTCGCAGTAGTTGGTGAGACTCGTCATTCGCCTAAATGCTCGAAAGAGTTCTCAATCAATGTTGCGGGGGTGGTACCAGAAATGTTTTTAACGTTCTGTACTACTCCCTCTTTTTCCTAGGGAGAATGGAAATGAAAAGGGAGTTTCATTCGCGAACCAAGGCGTTCGCTTGTTTATTGACCATGTGTGCTGGTTTTTCAGATGCTTATACCTTTATCTGTCGGGGTGGGACCTTGGCGGCAGGCCAGACAGGGAATGTGGTCTTTCTATCGGTTGGTTTGATTGGCCAGCAGATCTCAGATGTAGAAGTAAAGTTAGCGACCATGTTGGCCTTTATGCTGGGAATCTTTTTGATGACGGTTTTGCGTCGCTTGATTGACAATTCAGTTTGGCGCCTCAGTACCTTAGTACCCTTTATCCTCACAACCTTGGTAACGGGATTTTTGCCAGCATCGGTAAAAAATGTCTTCATCGTGCCTTTTTTTGGCCTGAGTTTGGGAATCGTAGCGACCTCTTTTGGAGAAGTGGATGGCTACGCCTATAATCATTCCTTCATGACGGGAAATCTCAAGAAAACCATGGTAGCTTATGGGAATTTTGTCAGAGAAAAGGATAAGAAATTCCTTTGGGAAGCTATCTTTATGACCTGCTTGATCGGGAGTTTCGTCTTTGGGGCCATTTTTTCGACCTACTTGATTCAGTTTTATGGATTAGAGACCATTTGGCTAGTGTCCATCATCTTGACTATCTTTTTAATCTATCGTGCCATTCAATATTTTGAAGTCTTTCACTTCAATCGGCGACATGAATAGACAAATGTATCATAAAAAACTTTCCTTAGGTGAGTGCGGACGTCAGCGAACTTCTTCGAAGAAGTTCCATGACTAATTATTGAGCCTAAGGTCTCAATAATTCCGTGTGCCTGAAGCAGTTAAGCTTCAGGCACTTTTCTCACATCGGAAAGTTTAGTAATTCTTGATCAATTTAAATTAATGAGAGCTCGTTTTTATCTCTTTGTAGAATCGCTTAACTTATTTTACTAAAAATTAGTTTATCTATATTCATGAGGCTGGGACAAAAGTCCTAGCCTCTCAATTGTTTTTGGATTGTTGATCAAGACGCAGCGGTTGACTGGGCTCTACTACGCTGATTTCATCAGCTTTTACAGCCCTACTCAACTTTGCGGAGATGGGACGATGAAATCGAATTCTAACGAATGACCGATTTCTGTCCCACTCTCTTTTCTTTCGCTGTTTGAAGCTTAATTTTTGGGCAAAGATTTGGTATAATGAAAGGTATGAAACATTCGGAAAAAGAATCACAATACCAACTTTTACTGGCACAGTTAGACGCTCTCTTAACAGGTGAAAGCAATGCCTTGGCCAATTTGTCTAACGCCAGTGCCCTCTTAAATCAAGCCCTGCCTCGTTCTGTCTTTGCAGGTTTTTATTTGTATGACCAGTCAGAATTGATCTTGGGACCCTTTCAGGGGGGCGTCTCTTGTGTCCACATCGCACTTGGAAAGGGTGTCTGTGGAGAAGCAGCTCAAAAGCAGGAAACCATGATTGTCGATGATGTCCGCCAGCATGCCAACTATATTTCCTGTGATAGTCGGGCTATGAGTGAGATTGTGGTGCCTATGGTCAAGGACGGTCAGCTCCTTGGAGTTTTAGATCTGGATTCGGAGTGTGTCTCTGACTATGATCAGCTGGATCAGGAGTATTTAGAAAAGTTTGTCGCTCTCTTGATCGAAAAGACAAACTGGGACTTTAAGATGTTTGGAGTTAAGAACTAATGTATCAAGCTTTATATCGGAAATACCGTAGCCAGACCTTTGGTCAATTGGTCGGCCAGCAAGTGGTGGCACGGACTTTGAGACAGGCAGTGGAGCAGGACAAGATCAGCCATGCCTATCTCTTTTCTGGACCTCGTGGAACTGGGAAAACGAGTGTGGCCAAGATCTTTGCTAAGGCCATGAACTGTCCCAATCAAGTCAATGGGGAGCCGTGTAACAACTGCTATATCTGTGAATCCATTACCAATGGGAGTCTTGAAGATGTTATCGAGATCGATGCAGCCTCTAACAATGGGGTCGATGAAATTCGCGATATTCGCGACAAGTCGACCTATGCTCCAAGTCTAGCCAAGCACAAAGTCTACATTATCGATGAGGTCCATATGCTCTCAACAGGGGCCTTTAATGCCTTGTTGAAGACCTTAGAAGAGCCAACGGAAAACGTGGTCTTTATCCTCGCTACAACCGAGTTACACAAGATTCCAGCCACCATCCTGTCACGGGTGCAACGCTTTGAATTCAAATCCATCAAACTGCCAGATATTGTCCAACACTTGGAAAATATCCTAGCTACTGAAGGGATTGCCTATGAAGCAGATGCTGTGCAGATCATCGCCCGGCGCGCTGAAGGGGGGATGCGGGATGCCTTGTCCATTTTGGATCAAGCCCTGAGTCTGACTGCGGGTAGTGAGTTAACGACAGCAATAGCTGAAGAGATTACGGGCTCCATCAGTCTAGCTGCGCTCGATCAGTACGTGGCTGCCATCCTGGCTCATGATGCGACAGCGGCGCTGGATCAGCTGGCGATTATCTTTGATAATGGGAAGAATATGGCCCGCTTTGTCACGGACTTACTTCAATACCTGAGAGATCTCTTGATTGTCCAGACAGGTGGAGAAAATACCCACAATAGTGACTTGTTTGCGGCGAATCTCGAAGCCGATCAAGCCCGTCTTTTTGCCCTGATTGACCAGGCGACGACTAGTCTAGCGGATATCAAAAATAGTCTGCAACCGCGCATTTACACTGAAATGATGACCATTAAATTGGCTGAAAGCACGGGCCAAGTTTCTAACTCAGCAGCTGTGGAGGTTCCTTCCAATGTGCTAGCTCAGCTGGAAGACTTGAAGAAGGAAGTCGCTCAACTCAAGCAACAGTTAGCGCAATCAGGTAGCAGTCTTCCTGCTTCAAAACCGGCAGTAACTCGTCCAACCAAGTCGAGCAAGGGCTACCGTGCAGATCGAAACAAGGTCAACACGATTTTACAAGAGGCGGTTGAAAACCCAGAGTTGGCACGGACCAACTTGATCCGTCTTCAGAACGCTTGGGGGGAAATCATCGAGAGCTTGACAGGTGCGGATAAGGCCCTCTTAATCGGATCCCAGCCGGTCGCTGCCAATGAAAATCACGCTATTTTAGCCTTTGAATCGGCCTTTAATGCTGAACAGACTATGAAGCGGGACAACCTCAATACCATGTTTGGAAATATCCTCAGCAATGCTGCTGGCTTCTCGCCAGAGATTTTAGCGGTTTCGATGGAAGAATGGACCCAAATCCGGGCAGAGTTTTCGGCTAAGGCGCGTGGGCAAAAAGCGGAAGTGGTAGAAGAAGAGGAAAGTGTCATTCCTGAGGAATTTCACTTTTTATCCGATAAAATCACTCTGCAAGACGATTAATACATGAATTTTTTACTGAATCATGGTAAAATAATTTTATGAATAGAAAACAATTTGCAGTGATAGCAGTCTTTACTGCTATGGAGACTTATTTTTTCAATGAAGCGACCATGGCGGGTCAAATGCTCTTTGCATGTTTTTGGGCCCTCTTGATCTTACGCAATCTCCAGACGGCCTATATGGTGGAGAAAATTGCTAGTGCCATTGAAAAAGAAATCAGAAAGAAAAGAAAATAAAACCTTTGAAAAGAAATCCTTTTTCAAAGGTTTTTTTCTTGTTTAAAAGGCTTCTTGGCATTGCTTGCGGTAATCTCCTGGGGAGAGGCCGACCTTCTGTTTAAAAGCCTTTGTAAAGTAGGAGTAGTTGTCATAGCCCACCTGGAGGGCAACTTGGTAAATAGGGGTATCGCTTTGCGATAGCATCTCTTTTGCGGCGGCCATCCGTTTATCAGTGATGTATTTCACCAGGGTTTCGCCGGTATCGCGCTTAAACACCCGTGCTAGATGATCTGGACTAAGAAATACCATCTCTGCCAGCTTGGTGCGACTGATATCCTCCTTGTAATGGTGGTCGATGTAGTCGGTGATCCGCTGGATGAGATTAGATTGGTGTTCTAGATCAATCACATAATGGCGAGCAGAGCTCCAGTAATCCCCAATATAGGCTTCAAAAGCTTCGATAGCATGAAACCGCCGTTCGAAGAGAAATTGATGGTGTTTGTTTTGAAATAACTTGTGGGCGAGAATGCCGTTCTTGTCCAGATAAATCCCAATTTGCTGGGTCCAGTCTAGCTGGAGTTCACTCAGAGCTGAGAGCGGGATGCGATCTTGATTCTCTAAGCTATGGATGATTTGGAGGAGCTGTTCTGTCTCTAGCTGATTTGTAAAAGTGAGCGATGTCCGATGAGCAGGCTTTTGAGGTTGTGGAGCCAAAGAAGCATAGGATTGGATACTGTCCCAATGGAAGACTTGTTCCTCACTGTATTGGCAGAGTTGCAGAGCCTTCATCAAGAGCGTCTCAAGGGAAATAGTATCTGAATAGAGAAGGATAGAGGATCGGTCTAAGTCTTGCTGGATCTTCTGCTGGATAGCCTTTAGGAAGTCTGCACACTCTGCGGTCTGATTCTTTTTGAAGAGGCAGAGGTAGCGATCGGTCTGGCTTTCGATTTTACTGAGGGCGCAGTAGTTGACAGGGAAATCTAGGGAGAGATCCTTGATACAATGGCGGAGCTGCAAGCGCCAAGAAGGTACGCTGGGGTGAAAGTCTTCTTCACCTAAGTGGAGAGTGATGAGGACTAAGAGGTAGTCTTCATGCGGTTTGGGGCTATAGCCTCGTTTTGTTACTTCTTGAAGGAGCAGTTCTGCTTGAGATGGACGCGGTTTTCTCAAGTAGTCATGCCAAAATTCAGCTTCTTTTTGCCCTTGCTGGGCTAATTGGGTCGCACTCTTGTGGCGCTTGATCTTATTGAGGGCTTTTTGAATGATAAATTCTAAGCGATCTGGGTCAATCGGCTTGAGGTAGTATTCAAAACTTTGGAGTTCAATGGCTTTTTGGGCATAATTGAAATCAGCATAATTGGTGAGGAAGATCGTTTGAATGTCATATTTTTCTGACCGGACCCAGGCTAGGAGATCTAACCCACTGCCTTGTGGCATCTCGATATCACTGATCATGAGGGCAATCGGGTGACTTTGAATGATGGCTTGGGCTTGGCTCAGACTGGAGGCAGTATATACCTGCTCAATGCCCAAGGCTTCCCAATGGATGGTTTCCTGTAGGGCTTTAATGATAAAACGATCATCGTCAACGAGTAGGATATTCATGTGTGTCTCCTTTGTAGGGTTCGTAAGGAAGGCTCAGTTGGATGCGGGCCCCTCCTTGGGATCCATTTGAAAATTGAAGGGTGTAGTGATCTGGATAGAGGAGATCTAGTCGCTCCCGTGCATTGGTCAAACCAATGTGGTGGCCATCTTCTGTGACTAAGGATTTTTTCTCTGCTAGATCTTGTAAGATAGCGGAGCTAAAACCAGGACCATTATCCTGAAGGGAAATGGCAAGGTGTTGGTTTGCTTCTTCATGAATGGAAAGCTGGACGTGGAAGGAATCTTGGAAAGAAAAGCCGTGTTTGATGGCATTTTCCACAAAGGTTTGTAAAAGCAGAGGGGGAATAGCCGCATCTTTCAGACCAGGATCCCAGTCCAGGTCAAAGTGGATGCTGTCCCCATAGCGGATTTTCTGGATTTCTAGGTAATTTCGGATATGTTGGATTTCATCTGCTAAGCGATTGAAATCTTGATTGGCTTGAAAGAGGTGGCGCAAGTAGTTGGAAGTCACCTTGGTCAATTCCTCGATTTCCTTATAGTCCTTGGTCTGGAGCATGCTGTGAATCATGGAAAGCATGTTGAGGTAAAAATGGGGTCGGACTTGATTTTTGAGGTAATTGAGTTCGACTTTTTTGAGGTTGAGTTGCGCGTGGTAGGCTCGAATTTGAAGGTCTTTCATATGGATCAGAACCTGATTGAGTTTGTGATTGGCCTGATCGATCTCTAAAATCCCTTGGTCTTCGATCACATCTAGCTTGGTAGAAGCAGCATCTAGCTGAGAAAGACGCTGGGTGAGTCGTTTCATCGGTTGGATCATCCGTTGACGAATATAAAGGATCAGAATGGTAGAGAGAACGGCGATGATCAAAGGGACCAAGGAGAGAAGGGTTTCAAGTACGATATTTGTACGGAAAACGTCCCCGTAATCGACCGTCACATACAGATCAAAAGGCAGGTGGGTTTGATTGCTATCGGCTTGAATGACGGAATCTGTAGCATGGATCTGGTTGGGGCGTTCGATGGATAAGCGCCCTTTTTTTCCAATATTGAGCTTTTGCAAGGGTTTTAAAATATCCTGGGTAGAAATGATAGCATAGATAGCCTTGCCTTTGTAATGGAGGGATTTTAAGAGATAATCATGCTGGTTCAGGCTGATTCGTTGCCATTTTTGACTAGTCTTGTCTGTTTCTTTGTCATAGGTTTTAAGATGATCTTTCAATTGTACATAGTCCAGGTAGGGCAGTTGAAGACTGGAGGCATTGAAAAAATGGGGGATATCTCTTGTCTCTATGAAAAAGGTAATGGGGCTATCCATCTGGTACTGAAACTCCGTAAAATCGATCCGCAATTTTTTTAGATTTTCATGAAAATCCGTGAAATCAAGCGGGGTATTGAGCTCTGTCAAGTAGTCATTGTGACTAATAGTACTGTACATAAAACGCTCAACGGAGTGAAGCTCTGTGTTTAAGGAATCCGCATAGATATGAATCGAGTCCTCTAAATGGAGCATATTTTGGTGTTTAATAAAATTTCGGCTAATCCCACCAATCAAAAGGTTGATCAAGGTATTGACGACTAAGAGGAGAAAGAGTAGGCGCGAAAAAAATTGGATCGAGTGATCTCGTGTACTTCTGTGAATAGCTTTCATAATGAGCACCTCACATATATTATAGCACTATTTGAAAACGGATTCATGAACAAAACCGATAATAAAGTAAAAAAAATCGGGAAAGTGCATGTTTTTGTGTGGAGAAAACGGAAAAGTGGATGAAGATGCACGAAAAAGTTCTATAAAGATGGAAAGGATTCCTATAAAATAGAGGAGAAAGAAAAGGAGGGCCTTATGAAAAGCGAAGTAAATGCGAAGCAGAGCAAATTTAAGAAAAATATTCCTTTATATGTGCTGCTCCTGCCATCGATTATTTTATTGATTTTATTTGCCTATATCCCTATGGCGGGTCTAGTCATCGCTTTTAAAGATTACTCTCCCGCTACTGGGATATTTGGAAGTCCTTGGGCTGGTCTCAAGTATTTTAACCAGTTCTTCTCATCCTTCCAATTTGCAACAACCATGAAGAATACCTTGAAAATTTCTATTTACAGTATTCTGGTTGGTTTTCCCTTGCCGATTGTTCTAGCCATCATTTGCAACCAGATTCGTGTGGGCAAGTTCAAAAAAATCTTTCAAGTAACAACTTATTTGCCTCATTTTATCTCGACCATGGTCATGTGTGGGATGATTATTCTCTTTCTCTCTCCAAGTAGTGGATTGTTAGCCAATGTCCTCAAATTGGTCGGTTTAAAGATGCCTGCCCTCTTATCTAAACCAGGTAGCTTTGCGGGTGTCTATGTCTGGAGCGATGTTTGGCAACATATCGGTTGGGATAGTATCATCTATCTAGCCGCTCTATCGGCCATTGATCCGACCTTTTATGAAGCTGCGACCATGGACGGGGCGAGTCGATTGCAAAAGATTCGTCATATTGACTTACCCTTACTGTTACCAACGGCGATGATTCTCTTGATTCTCAGAGCGGGCAGTCTACTCAGTGTTGGTTTTGAAAAGGTCTTGCTCTTGCAAAATCCACTCAATCTAGCTGGAAGTGAAATCATTTCGACTTATGTCTACAAAGTGGGGATGATTAATTTTCAATATAGTTACTCGACAGCGATCGGTCTCTTTAATACCTTGGTTAACTTGATCATCTTACTGTCGGTCAACTGGTTTGCGAAACACTATACCAAGACAGGATTGTTCTAGGAAGGAGGAGAAATTGTGAAATTGTTTCAACATGCGAGAAAGACCAAGTCAGAAATCCTCTTTGATATTTTTATCTATGGTCTAGCGATTTGCTTGATTCTGTTGATTGTCTACCCTTTGTGGTTTGTCATTATAGCCTCCTTCAGTAATCCGTCTGATGTGGCAACTGGTAAGGTTTGGTTTATCCCGAGGGAATGGCGACTAGATGGCTATCAACGCTTGATTGAGCAACCTTTGTTTCTAAAGAGCTATCTCAACACCATCCTCTACACGGTTGTAGGGACCATCGTTGCCCTGGTCATTAATATCCCGGCTGGTTACGCCTTGTCGCGAAAGGACCTCTTTGCTAAGAAATGGGTCAGTGTCTTCTTTATCGTTCCCATGTTTGTCTCTGGGGGCTTGATTCCCATTTATTTGACAGTGAAACAATTGGGCTTGGTCGACACCTTCTGGGTAATGGTCGTACCATTTGCAGTATCTCCTTACAATATCGTTGTAGCTCGGACTTTCTTTAACAATAGTATTCCAGAAGGGATGTGGGAAGCCGCCCAGATCGATGGTTGCGGAACCATTCATTACTTCAGAAAGATCGTGCTCCCCTTGTCCAAGGCTATTATTGCCGTTATTGGACTTTGGACAGCAGTAGGGATCTGGAATTCTTGGTTCAATGCCCTGATTTATTTGACCAATGAAAATCTCCAACCCCTACAACTGATCCTGCGCCGTCTCTTAATTAGTAATCAAATGTTGCAATCGCAAGCAACAGGGGAGGTAGCTTCTGACCTCCGTATTAAGGCTGATATGATGAAATATGCAGCCATCGTTATCTCAACAGCACCGATTATGATGCTGTATCCATTCGTCCAAAAATACTTTAATCAAGGTGTCATGATAGGGGCCTTGAAAGAATAGGAGAAGATCATGAAAAACAGGAAATTTGCCTATCTGCTCCTGGGAGCAGCTGCATTAGCTGGCTTGACGGCTTGTGGAGCTTCCACAAATAAATCAAGCAATGACAAGAATGATGGAAATACCTTCAAGATCACGACCGTTCGTTGGTCGGATTGGGGGGAAGACTATCACAAAGGTTTTCTAGATGATTCAGCCAAGGAATCAGGTATCAAGATCAAATGGGATACCATGGTGGCTGCAGACTGGTCGGATAAGAAATCTGTCCTTGTTGCCAGTGGGGATTTACCAGACGCTTTCTTGGGATCCAATGCCTTCACGGATTCTGAAATCGCTCAGAACCAAAACATGTTCATTCCATTGGAAGACTTGATCAAGGATAATATGCCAAACTTGAACAAGGCCTTTGAAAAAGAACCAAAATTAAAAGCCATGGTGACCAACCCAGATGGTCATATTTACAGTCTGCCTAAGAAATTGCCAATGCGGCCAATCGTCGGCAACCAGCTCTTTATTAATAAGAAATGGTTGGATAACCTTGGCTTGAAGATGCCGGAAACCTATGATGAATTGGTGACTGTTTTACAAGCCTTCAAGGATAAGGATGCCAATGGCAATGGCGATGTCAATGATGAAATTCCATTTGGTTCTGGTAACTTTGATCCGACCTTCTCTTATATCTTGCCATTCAACAACCGTCTGGGTGGAGATAATACCTATGAAATGTCCGTCAAAGATGGCAAACCGGTCTACCTCCGGACGGAAGAAAGTTATAAACAAGGGATAGCGGCGATGCATGAAGCCTACAAGAAAGGCTTGATCGACCCTGAACTCTTTACAGAAGATACTTCTATGTCTGTTGCTAAACGGATGGACAAGGGCGTGGCGCGTGTCGGTGTGTCAAGTGGTTGGACAGCAGATGCAACCTTTGGCCAACATGCCAGCGAATATGCTCCTCTTCCAGCATTGAAAGGCCCTGATGGCAAACAATATGTCATTTCTGATCCAGATCATTTGAACTATGGACGCAATGAAATCTTGATCACGAATAAGTGCAAGGACCCTGCAAAATTGCTCAAATGGTTGGATAAATTCTACACGGATGATGCCAGCATCCAAAACTTCTATGGCTCCTTTGGCATTGCGACTGAAAAAGATGGTGACAAGTACAAGGTTTTGGCTCCAAAAGATGGTAAATCAGCCGATGAATGGGCTTGGATTAATTCCCTTCGTGACTTTGGACCAAAATATGTGTCAGATGATATCAATAGCCATGTCGACATCGACCAAACACAGGGTGATGGCCTCAAATTGAAGATGGACAAAGAATTAAAACAATACGCTTTGCCAGCATATCCAAATGTCATCTACTCTCAAGAAGAATTGAACAAATTGTCCTCTATTTATGTCGATATCAACTCCTATGTTACCCAACAAGCTTCTAAATGGGTAGTCGAAGGGGGCGTCGAAAAGGATTGGGACGATTACAAAGCAACATTGAAGAAGATGGGCATTGATGACTTTATGAAGATTCAACAGGATGCCTATGATCGTTACCAAAAAGAAGTGAAGTAACAGGAGTCTAAATGGATTCAAGTAAGTAACTCAGGGGCCTAAAGCCCCTGAGTGCTTCCTTGGAGGAAGTGGAAGAAAATAGAGATGAAGAACAAGGAGAAGAAGATGCAAAAATTATTTTCATTGGATGGACGCTTGGTCAAGACCTTGACCCGGTTGACAGACATCATTATCTTGAACACCTTGTTTATCGTTTGCTGCCTTCCGATTTTCACGATCGGTGCATCGCTTACCGCTTTAGCAACCATGTGGCACCGCTTGTTGAAAGGGGTAGATACGGATCTCGTCTTTCATTTTTTCCGAATCTTTCGAGCTAATTTCAAGCAAGCGACGGTGATTTGGTTGACTTGCCTAGGACTATCAGCCCTTCTTTATTTGGATTACTGTCTTTTTTCAAATACGGCGCTCTTAAGTGAGTATGGGATTTGGATTTTGCTTCCCTTTATCGTTCTTCTATGTGGAGGGATGACCTTGATCTTCCCTTATATCGGCCTCTTTGAAGACCCTACAAGAAAGGTCTGTCTGAATAGTTTCCTCATTGCTCTTTTAAATCCAATTCAAACCATCTTTCTTATCTTCTTCAATCTGGCAGTAGTTTATATCAGTCTTAGTAGTCCTGAACGGTTACTGACAGCTATTTATCTCTTTACCTTTGGTGGTTTCGCCTTGTGGAGCTTCTTAAATGTTCGACTGACCAATCAGATCTTTTCAAAGATCCAAGAAGGAGGAGTCTTTGAAAAATAAGGTCAAGCAAGTGGGACGCATATTTTCCTAATATTATTTAAATCGAATAAAGTTTCCTAGAAAATCTAGGAAATTTTTTCTATTTCATAAACATTTCACATTTCTTTTCTATAATAACTATAACAAATGATGAAAGCGCCCATATTGCATTGCTGTGGGCTTTGAAATGGAGGGTGAGTTCATGCTCTTACAACAGGCAATCGCCTATATTTCTCGAAAAAGAACGAGGAATCTGGTTCTCTTTCTGATTCTCCTCTTGATCCTCTCTTGCTTGTATTTCTGTTTTTCACTGATGCAAGTGGGAGGAAGACTGGAGGAACATATCAAGCAGTCGGCTGGGACCAGCTTTGCCCTGACCAGTAAGCAGGGGGATAGGCCCTTTGCTCTAAAGGAAGCTGAAAAGGTGCAGCAGCTAGCTGGGGTGGGAGCCATGGTTCCCCAATATGAAAGTCCCGTTCGTATTCTTGGTAAAGAAGCGGTGACGGGACAGCAGTCGGTAGAACGGGATGATCTGGGGCAGGAAGCCAAGCAAGCGCTAGGCGCTGTCTTTACCCAGAAGACAAACCAGCACCTGGATTTCCGCAGTGGCAGTTTTCAACTGGTGCAAGGCAAGCACTTATCCGACAAGGCTCGCGGCCAGATCTTGATCCACGAAGAGTTGGCTAAGAAGAATAAGCTAAAGGTCGGAGATTCCTTGACCTTATCCAGCTTTCAGATGGGAGAGACTCCTGCCAAAGAGCAAACCTTTAAAATCGTTGGGATCTTTTCGGGTAAGAAACAGGAAAAATTCACAGGAATGACCTCTGATCTGAGTGAGAATCAAGTCTACCTCCCTTATGAGGATGCGACCAAGCTTCTTGGTCTCAGTCAGCAAGAAGTGACCCAGGTCACCTTTGGCGTCAAAGATCCTGAGAAAATCGATGCCCTCTTGAAGCAAGTCAAAAGCTTGGATCTGGATTGGCAATCGCTACGCGTGGTCGAAGATCGCAAGGCCTTTGACCAGATGAAGGAATCCTCTCAGACCCTAGAAGGCCTGGTGCGGATCATGATGATCGTCCTCCTAGTGACGGGAGCCGGTGCCCTATCGCTCTTACTCAGTCTTTGGACACGGGAGCGGATCCACGAAATCGGGGTCCTCTTATCCATTGGGAAGAGCAAGGGCCGGATCTTTAGACAGTTCCTCTTGGAAGTGGTGCTGGTATCCTTACTAGCGGTGATCCCAGCCTTTCTCATCGGGCGGATGGTCAGCCATCGTTTCTTAGAGCAGTTTGTCGGACAGACCGGTCAACAGCAGACCCTAGAATTACTCAACCAAATCCCTCAAGGCCTTTCCTTAGGAATCGCTTATGCTAGCCTCTTGTGCTTGATCCTTCTGTCGCTCGGTGTAACGACCAGCATGATCTGGCGCAAGAGTCCAAAAGAAATATTAACAAAAATGAGTTAAGGAGAAATGACACCTATGTTAGAACTCAAACATGTATCCTATAGTTACCAAAGCTACCAAGAAGAGATCTTCTCAGACGTGAACTATCAGTTCGCAAATGGGACTTTTTACAGCATTATCGGTCAATCTGGAGCAGGGAAATCAACCCTCCTCTCCCTCTTGGCCGGACTGGATAATCCTAAGAAGGGGCAGGTTCTCTTTGATGGGGAGGACATCCAAACCAAAGGTTCTAGCTACCACCGCAAGCACCATGTCTCCCTAGTCTTTCAGAATTACAATTTGATTGATTATTTGACGCCACTGGAAAATGTCCGCCTGGTCAACAAACAAGCTGGGAAAGACATTCTCTTGGAATTGGGGCTGGACGAAACGCAAATCAAACGCAATGTTCTTCAATTGTCTGGAGGGCAACAGCAACGGGTGGCTATTGCGCGTGCGCTCGTTTCAGAAGCACCAGTCATCTTGGCAGATGAGCCGACAGGAAACTTAGATGAACAGACAGCGGGTGACATCATTGCCATTTTGAAGAAGTTGGCCAAGGAACGCCAAAAATGTGTCATCGTCGTCACCCACAGTAAGGAAGTGGCAGAGGCCTCCGATGTGGTCTTGGAATTGAGTCGCCGTAGCCTCGTTGAGAAGAGCAAGTAAGGAGGGAATGCTATGTTGCGAAATGCTTTTGCTTATATCACACGTAAATGGCCCAAGTCTCTCTTGCTCTTTGCCATCATTCTCCTCATGGGGACCTTGAGCTTGATCGGACTCTCGATGAAGGGTGCAACCCAAAAAGCTTCATCGGAAAGCTTGGGATCCATCACCAATAGCTTCTCCATGCAGATCAACCGCCGGACCAATCCAGGAACCCCTCGGGGAGCTGGGAATCTCAGAGGAGAAGATATCGAAAAAATCAGCCAGGTAGAGGGGATCACCTCCTCCATCAAGCGGATCAATGCTATCGCGGATATCCTAGACCACGAGATTATTGAGACCGAAGAAACCTTACAAAACCAATCTCCAGAGCGGGCTAAACACTTCAAGAATACCTTGATGGTGACAGGGGTCAATGACTCTTCAAAAGAAGATAAGTTTGTCTCTGGAGCCTACAAACTGGTCCAAGGGGAGCATTTGACGGATAAAGACAAAAACCAAATCCTCATGCATGAAGATTTGGCGAAAAAGAATGGTCTCAAGGTAGGCGATAAGGTGCGCCTCAAGTCCAACCTCTATGATGCTGACAATGAAAAAGGGGCCAATGAAACCGTTGAAGTGACCATCAAGGGTCTGTTCTCAGGAAAAAACCAAGCTCCTCTAACTTACGCCCAAGAATTGTACGAAGATACACTCATTTCTGACTTGGATACAGCTGCCAAACTCTATGGCAATACTGTTCAAACAGCTACCTATGAGGACGCAACCTTCTTTGCCAAAGGGGATCAGGATCTGGATGCCTTGATCGAAAAAATCAAAGCCTTGGATATCCCATGGAATTACTTTGACTTGGTTAAGAGCTCTTCCAACTACCCAGCCTTGCAAAAATCCATCAGCAGTATGTTCCAAGTGGCGGACTACTTGTTTATCGGCAGCCTCGTCTTTGCTAGCTTGCTTCTCACCCTTCTCCTTGTCTTGTGGCTCAATGCCCGTCGCAGAGAAGTGGGTATCTTGCTGGCTCTAGGGCTTTCCAAAGTGCAGATTGCAGGGCAATTTGTGGCAGAATTGGTCATGATTTCCATTCCAGCCTTCCTCCTCTCCTATGGAGTCGCAGGTCTTCTTGCCAAAGCCGTGGGAGATACGGTGCTTAAAAACGTCACCAGTGGCATTGCCAAACAAATGGCTCAAGAATCCTCTGCAGCCAACCTTGGTGGAGGAGCTGAGGCGGAAAGCTTCAGTAAGACCCTGACAGATCTCCATATGGACATCCAACCGAGCCAATTGCTGGTGATTGTTTTGGTCGGTGGGCTTCTCTTGATTTTGGTATCCATCCTTTCTTCACAATGGCTCTTGCATAAGAAACCAAAGGAACTTTTGGTGGATGTCGAATAAGAGATTGTTTCCTAAAATAGAAATAGGGTATAATAGGAGGTAGAAGTTTCTTAGATAAAAAGGAAAGTGTATGAAGATACTAATCGTAGAAGATGAAGTCCTGATTCGAGAAGGGATGAGCGACTATCTCATGGAATGTGGCTATGAGGTCTTTGAAGCAGGCGATGGACAGGAGGCCCTGGACCTCTTTCACAGAGAAGCGCCAGATCTAGTCTTACTGGATATCCAACTCCCCATTCTCAATGGCTTGGAAGTCCTCAAGACCATTCGCAAGACCAGCTCAGTCCCTGTCCTCATGTTGACGGCCTTCCATGACGAGGACTATAAGTTGACGGCTTTTGGAGAGTTGGCAGATGGCTACCTGGAAAAACCCTTTTCCTTGTCCCTCTTGAAGGTCCGTATCGAAGCTATTTTTAAAAAGCTCCAGCCTTCCCGAGTCTTCACCTATGGAGAGGCACGGGTGGATTTTGAGAGCTACACAGCCAGCCTAGCAGGGCAAGCCATCTCCATGAATGCCAAGGAGTTGGAAATCTTGGAATACTTGCTCCAGCATGAAGGCAAAGCCCGGACCCGCTCTCAGATCCTCGATGCCGTCTGGAAGGAGACAGAGGAGATTCCTTTTGACCGGGTGATCGATGTCTATATCAAGGAACTACGAAAAAAACTAGAGCTAGACTGTATCGTCACGGTACGCAATGTCGGCTATAAATTGGAGAGACCATGACCAAACGGAGTATCTTTGCAAAGATCTTTCTGATCACCTTTGCCCTTTTCAGTAGCTTAGTCATCCTTCTACATGCTTCGGTTTACTTTATTTTTCCATCGACCTATATCGAGTCTCAGCGCCAGACGATTTTGAAGAAATCACAGGCCTTGGCTAAGAGTTTTCAAGGCCAGGAAGAAGGAGCCATTGAGTCGGTCATCGACCTATATTCCAAGACCAATGATATCAAGGTCTCAATCAAGGGCAAGGAAAAACAAAATGCCCTAGAGGTCAAGGATGACTTGCTCCTAAACCCTGACAGCCAGAACAATTCTCTGGTTATTGAAGAGCGAAAAATTCAGACCAAAGAGGGGAAGGACTTGACCTTGCAATTCTTAGCAACTGTCGATTCCCAAAAGGAAGCGCGGGACATCAGTCTGGGCTTTCTTCCCTATAGTCTCCTCGCTTCCTTTGTTCTGTCATTGCTTGCCTCCTATCTCTATGCCCGCATGATTTCCGCTCCGATCCTTGAGATCAAGCAGATGACCAAGCGGATGAAACGGCTGGATCGGACAGCTAGTCTTCCCATTCATTCGCAGGATGAGATTGGCGTTCTCAAGCAACAGATCAACGACCTCTATCACCATCTCCTAGAGGTAATCGACAATCTAGAGCAGCAGAAACAGGAAAATCTGAAGTTGGAGCAGATGAAGGTGGAATTCCTACGTGGGGCTTCGCATGAGCTCAAGACGCCTCTGGCCAGCTTGAAGATTATCCTAGAAAATATGCGGGATAAGATTGGCCGCTACAAGGACCGGGACCGCTACCTGGCGGTCTCCCTCGATATCGTCGATGAGATGAACCAGATCGTCCTAGAAATCCTGTCCCTGTCCTCTGTCCAAGAATTGGCGGGTGACAAGGAGTGGATCCAGTTGGATCAAGTTTTAGAGCAGATCCTCGACCAGTACAAGGTCTTGGCTCAATCCCGCGCGCTCACGATTGACAATCAAATCCCTGATAAAGCAGTTTATATGGACCCAGCCATTCTGAAATTGGTCCTCTCAAATGTCATCAGCAATGCCGTTAAGCATTCGGATGAAGGTGGAGAGATCCAGCTCCGGCTCGAAGAGGAAGGGACGCACTTGGCGGTTGAAAATACCAGCCAGGAAATGGTAGAGACCGCTGAGCTGCCAATGACCGCTAGTCGCCAGAAGAAGGAAGGTGGTCTGGGACTCTTTGTGGTCCAACACTTGTTAGACCATGAAGAACTGGCCTACCAATTTGATAAAACGGCTATGGGCCTACGCTTCCGTATGGAACTGCCCAAAGATCCATAAGAATAAAAAGAGGCTGGGACATAAGTCCTAGCCTCTCAATTATTTTTGAATTGTCGAGCAAGACGCAGCGGTTGAGTGGGCTCTACTACGCTGATTTCATCAGCTGTTACAGCCCTACACAACTGTGCGGAGGTGGGGCGACGAAATCGAATTCTAACGAATTACCGATTTCTGTCCCACTCTCTTGTATTTAATCAACCTTTTCTACCTTTAGCAGTTGGCCGTGTTTTAATTCATAAATGGTATCCACATAGGTCAGGATGGAGCGGTCATGGGTCACCATAATGGCGCTCTTGTTTTTGGATTTGACTTCTTTCCGGATCAATTGGGCGATTTCTTGCCCTCGATCTGGGTCTAGACTAGCCGTTGGTTCATCAGCTAAGATGACCTGCGGATTTCCGATGAAGGCGCGAGCGATGGCTGCCCGTTGTTTTTGCCCACCGGACATCTGATTTGGGTATTGGTGGTAGCAAGCTTCAATACCCAGATCTGCCAACAAGGCTTTGACTTCCTCTTGGCGTTTTTTCTTGTCCTTTTCCCCCTTCAATTTGGCCACCAGCTCTAACTGGTCACCGATTTTCATATAGGAGAGGAGCTGGTGATCTTGAAAGATAAAGCCGAGTAATTCCAGCCGTTTTTGTGTCCACTGGCCTTGGTTGAGTCCAGTCAAGTCTTGGCCGGCGATGCGAATCTGCCCCTCATCCGCTGATAAAAGCAAGCCAGCGATTGCTAAAAGCGTGGACTTACCAGATCCTGAAGGGCCCAAGATGGCGACGAATTCGTTGGGTTCGACGCTTAAATTAAGCTTGTTGAGGACATGGTGCATCTGGCTACCATCGGCGTAGGATTTTTTGATATTTTCTAATGCAATAATGGCCATCTTATTCTCCATTTCCACCAATGACTTCGATTGGATCTACTTTTTTGATTTTAACAAGGGATAAGGCACCACACAAGATAGAGGTCAGGATAAAGCTAACCGAGATGGTGAGATTGTCTTTCAGGGTCATAAAGGAAGGGACGCTATTAGGTAAAAATGGTGCCATTATGGTTGCAAAGCCAAGTCCCAGCAGCACTCCGATGAGGGAGATGATGGTGAGCTGGGATAGTTGGACATAGGTAATCTGGCTCATGGACATGCCAATGGCCTTCAAGACGCCGAACTGTTTCAACTTCTGCAAGGTGAGGATATAGAAGAAAACCCCAAGGATAGCTGAAGAAGCGAGTAAGAGCACCCACGTGATCATCCGTAGCGTCAGGTTTTGAGCCTTGTAGCCAGGGATTTTATCGATTACTTGCTTCTTATCCGCCACCATTAAGTTGCTGGCTAGATCACTAGAAGGGATGCTTTTCTTGGTCACAAGGGTTTGGGCTTGCCATTGATAGCTTGGATCTGTTTTTTGCCGCATGCCTGTGTAGGTCTCCGAGCTGATAAAGCCAATCTCGCTATAGCCGTATTTGGCATTTTTCGCGAAGGCCACGACCTTGAGTTTTTGCTTAGAGGTTTTATCGATCACTTGATCGCCGACTTGGATCCCTTCATCCTCTTTGAAAGAACTGTCCAAAATGACCTCGTTTTTCTTTAAGTCGGAGATCTTGAGGTCGGTATCTTCTATGATTGGATTGAGGATTTCCTCTTCATTGTGATCGGTCGCGAAGTAGGTGATATCCAGAGTGTTGGAATCCTCTGTTTTTGAGACGGTTGCTCGCTGGATGGACAAGCCCGAATAGTCCATCCCCTCTATCTTTTGGACCTCATCTAAATCCTTCACCTTAATAGTTGAAAAGGGGATAATCCCTTCTGAATCCGTCGAAAGGATGTAGTGCAGCGACCCATAGTTATCGATTTGGGCCGATACCGACCGGCCCAGTCCATTTGTCAGACCGGACAAGAATACCACCATAAACATGAGGATGGTAATGAGGAGTTCAATCAGGATAAACTTCTTGGGTTGGTATTTCATTTCATTCCATGCGATTTTCATATTCGTTCTCCTTTTAGCACGGAGGTACTCAAGTAGCTTGGCACCTAAACATACTCTACTATCATACCACAAGTGGGGGGATAATAGGGGGATGGTGTTTGGTAGAGTATGAAGGTATCAAAAATTATTGAATGATAAATAATGAAATTATATTTTTCTAAAAAAAGAAACGATTTCCGAAAAGTTGAGAGTTTGTTATGATGAATATTCAAGACTTAATTTAAGATTTTTAAAATTTTATTATTTTTCAAATTACTAGTTTTAGGGAATTTCGCAATCGATAAATAAACAATTGATAGATAAGTCAGATTGTATTTGACATTAAATGGACATTGGCAATGTTTTGGAAGAAAATAAGTAGAGGAGTAAGTGCCTCTGTTGTTATAAAAAAATGTGAGAATTTTTTTAGTTTGTCCTTAAATTCATTGATAGTAGCTCTCCTTATATTCACACATTATTTGATTTAGAGAAATAAACATGCTACAATGAAAGCGTATACAAAAATCATAAGGAGGAAATGAAAATGAAAAAAACAACTAAGTTTTTGCTAGGTGGTTCATTAGTAATATTGTTTTTAACTCCAGTATCTCAAGTTAAGGCTGATTGGCATCAAGATAATGTTGGTTGGTGGTATTCACTAAACGATGGTTCTTATTATAAAAACACGGAAGCTAAGATTAACGAGAAGTGGTATAAATTTGATGATAGAGGCTATATGATGACCGGCTGGCAGCTAATATGGGAGCGTAATGATAGTAATTATGGGATTATCAAAAACTGGTCTTATTTTGATCCAGTAAATGGTGATAAAAAACTAGGCTGGCAAAATATAGATGGAAAGTGGTATTATCTTACTAAAGACGGGGCACTTATGGGTGATCAAAACATAGATGGGAAAAAATATTATTTTGATCCTGTTAATGGTGATATGAAAACGGGTTGGCGATCCGAACAACAAAATTCAAATACAATTTGGAATTATTTTGACCCTGAAAGTGGAGCCAAAGTAGAAGGTTGGAAAAATATAGATGGTAAATGGTATTACTTTCCTAAATATTACCATGCAGTAACTGGTTTCTGGAGTATAGATGGAAAAGATTATTATTTCGACCCGATTAATTGTGATATGCAAACAGGATGGGTATCTAAACAATACCATTATGGGACAGAAAAGTTGTATTTCGACCCTGTAAGTGGAGCCAAAGTAGAAGGTTGGCAAGAAATAGATGGGAAAAAGTATTACTTTGGTTGGAATGGGGCATTGAGAAATCATAGAAAAATAGATGGAAAAGATTATTATTTTGATCCAGATACTTGTGAATTGAAGATAGGCTGGTTTGAGGCGTTGGGAAACAAATATTATGCAGATCCTAACGATGGTGGGGCACTTGCATCAAATAAAACTTTAATTATAGATGGTATTTCATACACATTCGATTACAATTGCATTCTTATCAATAATGCGCCTTAAATGGTCAACACCTCAAAAGTCAATTTTTTCTAACTTTTGAGGTGTTTTTAACTATGAAAAAGAATTACGTTATACAATAGAGTGAGTTATTTGGTAGTTAAGAAGCTTCATTTAGATCCTTACTTATAGCTAGTTTTTGATAAAACTAGTTGCTAAACTTTTGATAATTTCTAAATACGTAGGGAACGTTATTTTTTAAACTAACTTTTGAGTTCTATTCCAGATGACATTTTCTCTTGTTTTATTTAAAAACGTACAGTGACAGACTTTATATTTTATTTTGGTGATTATGACCTCACTCTATCCACACATTATTTGATTTAAAGTAATAAAGATGCTACAATGAAAGCGTATACATCTGGTGATATAAGGAGGAAAAAAATGAAAAAAATAACTAAGCTTTTGTTAGGTGGTGCATTAGTAATATTGCTTTTAGCTCTACCATCTCAAGTTAAGGCTGATTGGCATCAAGATAATATTGGTTGGTGGTATTCAACAAATAATGGATCTTATTATAAAGATACATTAGCTTATATTGACAACAATATTTATAGATTTGATGAAAGAGGTTATATGATAACCGGCTGGTATTTAGAGGAGCATAGGAATACTAATGGTAGTCTATACAAAGAATGGTCTTATTTTGATCCAGTGAGTGGAGCCCGATTAGAGGGGTGGCAACAGATAGATGGAAAATGGTATTATTTTAATTCAGGTTGGATGGCTCAAGGTAAGCAAAATATTGATGGAAAAGATTATTATTTTGACCTAGTTAATGGTGATATGAAAACAGGTTGGATATCTACGCCAGGACTTAATGGTACAGATTGGTCTTATTACGATCCTGTAAGTGGAGCCCGATTAAAGGGGTGGCAACAGATAGATGGTAAATGGTATTACTTTATAGACTATTCTACTTATAATTATGCATTAAAAGGTTTCAATAAGATAGATGGAAAAGAATATTATTTCGACCCAGTTAATGCCGATATGAAGACAGGTTGGATATCCCAACAAGTTGATGTTAAAAAATGGTATTATTATGATCCAAAAAGTGGAGAACGACTGTTAGGTTGGCAAGACATAGATGGGAAGAAGTATTACCTTACATCAGAAGGGGCATATTGTGGTTATACTTATACTATAGATGGAAAAGAATATTATTTCGATCCAGTTACTTGTGAATTAATAACAGGATGGTTTGAATATAACGGAACAAAACGTTATGCAGACCCAAATGATGGTGGAGCACTTGCATTAAATAAAACTTTAATAATAAACGGTGTTTCATACTCTTTCTCTGATAATGGGGCACTTATTACTAATAAGCCTTAATATATCAACACCCCAAAAGCTAAATTTTTCTAACTTTTGGGGTGTTTTTAATTATGATAATAACAGACCACCCTCGCGGTGGTTTGTTCTATACTAGACATACATCGAAGCGGAGCTAGAAAAGAAGTGAGGAAAGGAGGATGTCTGTGCTAAAAAAAGGATTGATCTTTCTATTATTAGGAATGACTGTGTTAGTAGCTTGGCTTCTCTTTGTTCCGGATGAACAACCAACTCCAAATTTTTCATCTAAAAATAAAATTGAATTGCTGGCAAGAATACTTGATCATCGTAATGCCAATACCATTAGAGAAGCTGGCTATGGGATTCCTTCAGACGCAGAGATCAGACGTGTGGGTGGCATAGACCAACTGGAAATGGATGGGGATTTGAAATGGATGGTACGAGTTCCTAGTCCAGATGACAATAAAATCTTGATTACCTCTTCAACGATCATTGAGGGTGAAAAAATAGATGTAGCCTTTTCATTAGATAAAAAGTGGGTATTACTACATGCTAGTTATTTCCATACGGAGAAAGATGGGATCACTAACCAAGTTGAGGTCAGTGATTCTCAGCAAACAGAGCACCTAGAAAAAGTGCAAACAGCATTAAATCGCTTTGTAGAAAAAATGGAGCAAGAGCTAAAGACGTAACAAGTTTTGGATATCTTAAAAAGAATGAAGTTCCGTAGTCTTTGGTTAGAAGGAGCTTTCAAAATAGATCAAAAAAACCACCTTCGGGTGGCTTTTTTCTATACTCGTTCTCACCATTTCGTCAAAGAGATTTCGCCGCTATTGAGCCAGATTTCTTCTTGATTGTCTAATTGGACCAAGAGTTGGCCGGTATCAGAGATATCTTTGGCGAGGCCCTGATAGGTTTGCTGATTCTGCTCAAAAGTGACAGTTCTTCCTAGGACCAGGGAGCGTTCTTTATAGAGATAGACCAGTTCATCGACATCCGTTTGGAGAAATTCTTTCCAGATCTCGCTGATGAGGTCATTGCGGGTGATGGGACAAGGTCCTTCAAATAAGGAACCAGCCTTGCTTTCTAGCTCTTCTGGGAAAGTAGGGATAGCCAAATTGAGACCGACTCCGATAATAACATCCGTGACGAGACCAGTCTCGATGGACGTGATAGCTTCGGTAAGGATTCCCCCAATTTTTTTATGGCGGTAGTAAATATCATTGACCCACTTGATATCGATATTGATCAGGGTCAGGTTTTTAATAGCCTTGTAGATGGCTCCAGCGACCATGAGGGTATATGGGGGGAGCTCCGCAGGGGGCAGTTGAGGCTTGAGATGAAGGGACATGTAGATGCCCCCTTGATCAGGGCAGTAGTAGTCCCGACCGAAGCGGCCCTTTCCAGCGGATTGCGAATTGGCTAGGTAGAGCGCCTTGCCTTCTTGATGGGCTTCTATGCCTAATTTGGCATCCAATTGGGTGGAGCTACATTGTTCATTTAAGGAAACGGTCAATTGGGTATTTTTTGCGATGACCTCAGGTAGCAGAATATCGCCTGAGACCAGTTTGTAGCCCTTCTTTTTGAGGGATTCGATAACGACCCCATCTTTTTCTAGACGTTGGATAGCCTTCCAGATAGAGGTGCGGGAAACACCTAGTTCTTGCGCCAGCTGCTCCCCGTTGACATAATCATCTGCCTGAGAAAGGGTTTGAAAGAGGATTTCGTGTGTTTTCATAAGACCTCCTAGCGACTGCTGTCTCGAATCGTGAGTTTGGTGGCTAATTTGACCATATAGGGAACACTTGGTTGACTCCCTTGAAAGGTCTGCCGCAACATTTGAATGGCTTGCTTACCCATTTCTTCTGTGTAGACGGTCACTGTGGAAAGGGCAGGAAAGACGTACTTGGCGATGGAAGTATCATTGAAGGAAATGAGGCTGACGCGCTCAGGAACTGCGATTTGATGCTCCTGAAGGGACCGAAGAGCTCCGACAGCTAAGGCATCACTGGCCATGAAAAAGGCAGTTGGCAATTCGTCGCCCAATGCTTGAATCAGTTGCTCCATCATCTGATAACCCGACTCGGTCGAGAATTGCCCAACAGAGACAAAGCGCTCCTCATAAAGTCCTTTTTCCGTGAGAAACTGTTGAAAGGTCCGTTGACGGGGATCCATCTGTAACGGTGTCGCATCTGCCGTCTCTTCCTGCCCGACCAAGAGCCCGATCTCCTTGTGGCCATGCTCAAGGAAATACTCGAGAGCGGTGATGACAGAATCTTCTAGATCGGTCGTCACACAGGAATGCCCTAAATAGAGGGTATTGCTATCGACAAAGATCAGGGGTTTGCCGTAGCTTTCTAGATCTCGAATGGTCTTGGGACTGAATTTCCCAAGAGCGATAATGCCGTCTGCCTCTTGAATCAAGGACCAATCGTCATTATTGAAGATACGAAAGATCTCATAGCCTAATTCCTGGGCTTGTTTTTCCAACCCCATCCGAATGGCATAGTAGTAGAGGTCATCTAATTCTTCTTCACGCGTGTACCATTCAAAGATGACGATTTTATGAAAATCCTCAACTGGTTGAGGCCCTGTTTTGCGGTTTTTCTTTTGGTAATGCAAGTCTTCAGCGATGCGAAGAATCCGACTGCGCGTGTCTTCCCCAACAGATAAGGTCGCATCCTGGTTGAGGACGCGAGAGACCGTTGCCTGAGAAACGCCTGCTTTTTCCGCAATGTCTTTAATCGTTGTCATAGTTCATCCTTTATTGATTTCTACTTCCAGTATACTCTAAAAACTAGTAAAAAGAAATAAAATTTTACTAAATTTTATGTTTATTGCGATATTGGCTAGGAGTCAGCTGGCTATAGGCCTTAAAAGCCTTTGAAAAATAGAGGGGATCTGAAAAGCCCACTGAGTAAGCTACAATCTTGATGCTCTCGTCTGTGTTGGTCAGTAACTGCTGGGCACGCTGCATGCGGACCGAGTGTAAGAATTCCTTGGGAGAGATCTGGTGAAACTCCTTAAAGACAGTTGTCAGATAGGAGCGATGGACATTGAGGTCATCAGCGATCTCTTGAATACTCAAGTGCTCTTTATTGTAATGCGTCTCAATCACATGCTTGCAGGTCAGGTAGAGTTGATAGGTTGGAGATGGATGGCTCCGATGGATATCGGGAGCCACTTCACTGATAAGAAATAGCAGTTCATAGATCTGCGAGAGAAGGTGGAGTTGGTAGTGAGAAGTCATTTTTGAAGCCTCTGCTTTGTGGACGAGTCGCTCCATGAACAGGCCAATCCGCTCTGTGTCCACCTCTGTTTTCTTTAAAAAGCCTTTTTCTTGTAGGGTTGAAAAGCGCATGAAATCACTTACCTTGGTGCCACTGATGCCAATCCAGTAGTAGGACCAAGGTTCTTCTGAGTCTGCCTGGTAGTAGGTCACCTTATTTTTTGGAAGAAGAAAGAGATCCCCGGCCTCTAGGTGGATTTCTTTTTTTTCAAAGTGAAAGACTCCCTTTCCCTTGGTAACAAAATGAAGGACAAAATTATCTCGGACGCTAGGACCAAATTCATAATTCTTCGGACAATCTTCGTAGCCATAAAAATCAAGGGCTAGGTCAATGGTATCGGTTTGGTATTCAGAAAAGACTGACATGATTGAACCTCCTACCTAACATTTTACCATATAAGTGCAACAAAATTCTATTTTCGGAATCGTTTACATCAAGTAAAATAAAGACATGTAAAAAAAGAAAAATATTGGAACTGAATTTAAAAATACATAGTGATATTTTATAGGATCCAATGGAGGAAGATATGGCAATTCGTATCGAACAGAATTTGTTCTATGTAGAAAGTAAGGGACTGAGCCTGATCCTTGAAAATCGAGATGGCTACCTAATGCTCAAGCATCTGGGGCGTCCGATCCCGTCTTATCATTTTTCCAATACCGTACATGAGAAGGATCATGCTTTCTCTGGAAATCCAACACCTGACAATCGCATCTTTAGTCTAGATACCCAGCGTCAGGTTTTGGGACAGCATGGGCTTGGAGATTTTCGAAAGCCGTCGATTCAGATCCAGCACGGCGTTACAGAGGTGACGGATTTCCTCTATGTCGGAGCCAATATCTACTCTGGTAGTATCGAGGCAACTGGTCTTCCCAATCCTCACTCGGTAGACAAAGCTGAAACCTTGGCCCTGATCTTTGAAGATGATCAAGCGGCCCTGCGTTTGACCCTCTACTACACCGCCTACGAGGATCGTGCAACGATCACTACTTTCTCGAAGATTGAAAACTGTAGTGATGAAACTGTCGTGATCCACAAGGCTCTCAGTGTTATGGCAGATGTTCCGGCAGGTGATTATGATGTCATTACCCTTCAAGGGGCTTATGCGAGAGAAAAAACAGTCCGTCGGCAACAAGTTGAGCAAGGAATCTTCTCCATCAGTTCTAACCGTGGTGCTTCTGGACACGCCCAGACCCCGGCCCTTATTCTTGCTGATCATGAAGTGACGGAAGATTCGGGCTCTGCTCTTGCCTTCCAACTGCTCTACAGTGGAAATTTTGAAGGATTTGTTCAAAAGAATCAACTCAATGAAGTTCGGGTTGGCTTGGGAATCAATCCAGAAAACTTCTCCTGGGAGTTGGCGCCGAATCAGAGCTTTGATACGCCGGTAGCCATGATTAGCTATTCACATGAGGGATTGACCGGTCTCAGTCAAGAGAGCCAAGCATTTGTCCAAGACCATATCATTCCTAGTCCCTTTGCCCATAAAGAACGTCCAATTCTTATCAACAACTGGGAAGCCACCTACTTTGATTTCAAGAAAGACAAATTATTGGAGCTGGCAGACGAGGCTCAAAAAGTGGGAATCGAGCTCTTTGTTCTTGATGATGGCTGGTTTGGCAATCGCTATGATGACAATCGGGCCCTCGGTGACTGGACTGTCAATGAAGAAAAATTAGGAGGCACTCTAGCAGAATTGATTCAAGGTATCCACGACAAGGGGCTTCAATTTGGCCTTTGGGTGGAGCCAGAAATGATTTCTGTTGATAGCGACCTCTATCGGGCTCATCCGGACTGGGCTATTCAAGTCCCAGGCTATGAACACACCTATTCACGGAATCAACTGGTGCTTGATTTCTCCAATAAAGAAGTAGTGGCTTATATCAAGCAGGTCTTGGATGACTTACTTGGAAATCATGAGATCGACTATATCAAATGGGACATGAACCGCAATATCACTAAGCTTGGGAATGGGCAAACCTACCTTGAAACCAAGATGCAATCCCATGCTTATATCTTGGGTCTCTATGAAGTGGTTTCTTACTTGACAGAGAAGTACGAGAACATCCTCTTTGAGTCTTGCTCCGGTGGTGGTGGCCGCAATGACCTCGGTATGATGCGTTACTTCCCTCAGGTATGGGCAAGTGACAATACGGATGCCATTGCCAGACTTCCGATCCAGTACGGTTCTAGCTACCTCTATCCTACCATTTCTATGGGGGCTCACGTATCAGCTGTTCCAAATCACCAGATGGGACGGATGACACCACTTGAAACGCTAGGTCATGTAGCTATGATGGGAAATCTGGGCTATGAATTGGATCTAACCAGTCTTCCGCAAGAAGAGTTGGATAGGATTGCAGCTCAAGTCGCTCATTACAAAACGATTCGACCACTTGTTCAGTTCGGAAAACACTACCGCTTGATCAATCCAAGCCAAGGTAGCAATCAAGCAGCCGTCCAGTTCACTTATCAAGACCGCACGGTTGTAACCTATGTACGGGTCTTATCAACGGTTGAGGAGATCGAGCCGACCCTATACCTCAAAGGATTGGAAGAAGATGCGCTCTATCGCTTAGAAGGGACGGACCAAGTCTATTCAGGAGCTGAGCTCATGTATGCCGGCTTAACCGTCGTTCTTCCTCAGGGAGATTTCCTCAGCAAACAATATGTTTTTGTCAAAAAATAAAAGGAGACAGCCAAATGAAATGGTATAAAAAAATCGGACTTCTTGCGACAACAGGCCTAGCCTTGTTTGGGCTCGGTGCTTGCTCCAACGATGGAAAATCTGCGGATGGCACAGTGACCATCGAGTATTTCAACCAGAAAAAAGAAATGACCAAAACCTTGGAAGAAATCGCGCGTGATTTTGAAAAGGAAAATCCAAAGGTTAAGGTCAAAGTTGTCAATGTACCAAATGCTGGTGAAGTATTGAAAACACGTGTTCTCGCAGGAGATGTGCCAGATGTAGTCAATATTTACCCACAGTCCATCGAATTGCAAGAATGGGCAAAAGCGGGTGTCTTCGAAGATTTAAGCAATAAAGACTATCTCAAACGCGTGAAAAACGGCTACGCTGAAAAATATGCCGTAAATGGAAAAGTCTACAACGTTCCTTTCACAGCCAATGCTTACGGAATCTACTACAACAAAGATAAATTCGAAGAATTGGGCTTGAAGGTTCCTGAAACTTGGGACGAATTTAAACAGTTGGTAAAAGACATCGTTGCCAAAGGACAAACCCCATTTGGGATTGCAGGAGCAGAAGCTTGGACCCTCAATGGTTACAATCAATTGGCCTTTGCGACAGCAGCAGGTGGAGGAAAAGAAGCCAACCAATACCTTCGTTATTCTCAGCCAAATTCCATTAAATTGTCTGATCCGATTATGAAAGATGACATCAAGGTCATGGATATCCTTCGCATTAAAGGTTCGAAGCAAAAGAACTGGGAAGGTGCAGGTTATACAGACGTTATCGGAGCCTTCGCGCGTGGGGATGTCCTCATGACACCAAATGGATCTTGGGCTATCACCGCGATCAATGAACAAAAACCGAAATTTAAGATTGGGACTTTCATGATACCAGGGAAAGAAAAAGGACAAAGCTTAACCGTTGGTGCGGGAGACTTAGCATGGTCTATCTCCGCTACTACCAAACATCCAAAAGAAGCCAATGCCTTTGTGGAATACATGACCCGTCCAGAAGTCATGCAAAAGTACTATGATGTGGACGGATCTCCAACAGCGATCGAAGGGGTCAAACAAGCAGGAGAGGATTCACCACTTGCTGGGATGACCAAATATGCCTTTACAGATCGTCACTTGGTGTGGTTGCAACAATACTGGACCAGTGAAGCAGACTTCCATACCTTGACGATGAACTATGTCTTGACAGGTGATAAACAAGGAATGGTCAATGATTTGAATGCCTTCTTTAACCCGATGAAAGCGGATGTGGATTAGGAGTAGAGAGACGATGAAAAAAGTATTACAAAAATATTGGGCATGGGCTTTTGTGGTCATTCCCCTCTTATTACAAGCAATTTTCTTCTATGTGCCAATGTTCCAAGGAGCCTTTTACAGTTTTACCAACTGGACAGGTTTGACCTATAACTACAAATTTGTTGGCTTGAACAACTTTAAGCTCCTCTTTATGGATCCAAAATTCATGAATGCCATTGGCTTTACTGCGATCATCACGATTGCCATGGTGGTTGGTGAAATTGCTCTTGGGATCTTCATTGCGCGTGTCTTGAACTCTAAAATCAAAGGCCAAACCTTCTTCCGTGCTTGGTTCTTCTTCCCAGCTGTTTTGTCTGGCTTGACAGTGGCGTTGATCTTCAAACAAGTCTTCAACTACGGTCTACCAGCGATTGGGAATGCCCTTCATATTGAGTTTCTCCAAACTAGTCTTTTAGGGACTAAGTGGGGAGCAATCTTTGCGGCTGTCTTTGTCCTTCTTTGGCAAGGGGTGGCTATGCCTATCATTATCTTCCTAGCTGGTCTGCAATCCATTCCAACTGAGATTACAGAAGCAGCCAGAATCGATGGTGCGACTAGCAAGCAAGTCTTCTGGAATGTTGAATTGCCTTACTTACTACCAAGTGTCTCTATGGTCTTTATCCTAGCCCTAAAAGGTGGGCTTACCGCCTTTGACCAAGTCTTTGCCATGACTGGTGGTGGTCCAAACAATGCCACAACCTCACTTGGACTCTTGGTTTATAACTACGCCTTTAAAAACAACCAATTCGGTTATGCCAATGCCATTGCCGTAATCTTGTTCTTCTTGATTGTAGTGATTTCGATCATCCAATTGAGAGTATCTAAGAAATTTGAAATTTAAGAGGAGAAGCACGATGAAACAAGATGAAAGAAAAGCCTTGATTGGCAAATACATTCTATTGATTCTAGGATCGGTTCTGATTTTAGTGCCACTCCTTGCCACCCTCTTTAGTTCCTTCAAACCAACCAAGGATATCGTAGACAATTTCTTTGGATTTCCAACCAACTTCACATGGGACAACTTTAGCCGTCTCTTGGCTGATGGGATCGGAGGCTATTATTGGAACTCTGTCGTCATCACTGTCTTGTCTTTACTTGCAGTAATGATCTTTATCCCCATGGCAGCCTACTCCATCGCACGTAATATGAGTAAGAGAAAAGCCTTTACCATCATGTACACCCTCTTGATTCTTGGGATTTTCGTACCTTTCCAAGTTATCATGATTCCGATTACGGTTATGATGAGTAAACTCGGCTTAGCTAACACCTTTGGTTTGATCTTGCTCTACTTGACCTATGCGATTCCACAGACCCTCTTCCTCTATGTCGGCTATATCAAAATCTCTATCCCAGAAAGTCTGGATGAAGCAGCAGAAATCGATGGGGCTAATAAATTTACAACCTATTTCCGCATCATCTTCCCAATGATGAAACCCATGCATGCGACAACCATGATCATCAATGCCCTTTGGTTCTGGAATGACTTCATGTTGCCACTCCTTGTCTTGAACCGGGATTCCAAAATGTGGACCCTGCCTTTGTTCCAATACAACTACGCAGGCCAATATTTCAACGACTACGGACCAAGCTTTGCCTCTTACGTGGTCGGCATTATCAGTATCACCATTGTTTATCTCTTCTTCCAACGCCATATCATCGCAGGAATGAGCAACGGCGCAGTGAAATAACAAGATACAAAGGGACGATTTAGCTTGCTGATTTCAATCGTATCCTAGGAAGCAATTCTAAAATAGAAAAACTCAAGAAAGCCAGGTCTCCTAAGACTTGGCTTTCAAAAAAGAAAAGGAAACCATTATGCCAATTCAAAATAAAACCATGTTAATTACTTACTCAGATAGCTTAGGAAATAACCTTAAAGATCTCTATGAAAATCTGGAGAAGCACTTTGGGGATGCAGTAGGTGGAGTACATCTCTTGCCATTTTTTCCATCAACTGGTGATCGTGGCTTTGCGCCTGTCGACTATGACCAAGTGGATCCAGCCTTTGGAGATTGGGAAGATGTCAAACGCTTGGGGGACAAGTACTATCTTATGTTTGACTTTATGATCAATCATATTTCCCGCCAGTCTAAGTATTATAAAGACTACCAAGAAAAGCACGACCAAAGTGCCTACAAGGATCTCTTTCTCAACTGGGACAAGTTCTGGCCGGAGAATCGTCCGACTCAAGCAGATGTAGATTTGATTTATAAGCGCAAGGACCGGGCTCCTAAACAAGCCATCACTTTTGCGGATGGGACGACTGAGCATCTCTGGAATACTTTCGGGGAAGAGCAAATTGACCTAGACGTGACCAAGGAAGTGACCATGGACTTTATTCGCAAGACCATCGAACACCTGGCGAGCAATGGCTGTGACCTCATTCGTTTGGACGCCTTTGCCTATGCAGTCAAGAAATTGGACACCAATGATTTCTTCGTGGAGCCAGACATTTGGGATTTGTTGGATAAGGTGCGCGATATGGCGGCAGGCTACGGTGCTGAGCTTCTTCCAGAGATTCATGAGCACTATTCCATCCAATTTAAGATTGCCGATCACGACTATTATGTCTATGACTTCGCCCTTCCAATGGTAACCCTCTATACCCTCTATAGTTCAAAAGTGGAGCGCCTTGCCAAGTGGTTGAAGATGAGTCCAATGAAGCAATTCACGACGCTGGACACCCATGATGGAATTGGGGTGGTCGATGTCAAGGATATCTTGACAGATGAAGAGATTGACTATGCTTCAAATGAGCTCTATAAGGTAGGGGCAAATGTTAAACGCAAATATTCCACAGCAGAATACAATAACTTGGACATCTACCAAATCAATTCGACCTATTATTCAGCACTTGGAGATGACGATCGTAAGTACTTCCTAGCCCGCCTAATTCAAGCCTTTGCACCAGGTATTCCACAGGTTTATTATGTTGGATTCCTAGCTGGGAAGAATGATTTGGAACTCTTAGAAAACACCAAGGAAGGCCGCAATATCAACCGTCATTACTATAGCAATGAAGAAATTGCTCAAGAAGTAGAGCGTCCAGTCGTGAAATCCCTTCTCAAGCTCTTTAGTTTCCGGAACAACTCGCAAGCTTTTGACCTAGAAGGAAGCATTGAAGTGGAAACACCAGATGAACATACCATTGTCATCACGCGCCAAAACAAGGACCAGACCGCCACAGCAGTAGCCCGAATCAATCTTGCAGACGGGACTTACAAAGTGACAGAAAACGGTCAAGAAATGGTGTTTTAAAAAAATATGAACGAACTAAAGGATAAGTAAAAAATGCTTATCCTTTTTCTGTTTTAGATGTTGCAACCGTTTACAAAACTATAAAACAATGGTACAATATCTATTGAAAGAAAGGAGGTCGCTTTATGAAAAAAATCATTTATCCATCTGCGGCCCTATTAGCTGCTTTTGCTCTATTATCCGTTCAAACAGCAAAGGCAGACACAGCTCAAGCGTCGGATCAAGCCAATGAACCGGCAGCAACAGTAGAAGAGGTGGTTGCTTCTCCAACGCCAGAAAGTACCACAGAAAATCAGGGAGAAGTGGCTGAAATACCGACGACAACAGACCGTGCAGCTGTCCCTGCTACCTCCCCAACGGTAACATCGACAGAGACGGCATCTCCTGAAGTGGAAAAACTGATTGAAAACATGCCACTCAAACAGAAGGTGACTCAAATGATCATGCCGGACTTCCGTAAATGGCAGGAGGCTAATCAGGAGTCGCCACAGGATCTCACCAAGGTCAATGCTGAAGTAGCAGATGCGATCGATAAATATGATTTTGGAGGCGTTATTCTTTTTGCTGAAAACGTCAAAGAGACCAAGCAGACCCTAGCTCTGACGCAAGATATGCAAAAGGCAGCGATTGAAAACAAGGCCAACAATGGGAAGATTCCGCTATTGTTAGCCATCGACCAAGAAGGGGGGATCGTCTACCGCTTGGGTACGGGTACTGCCCTTCCTGGTAATATGGCCATTGGAGCTACCAATGATCCCAAACTAGCGAAAGAAGCCGGTCAAATCATCGGACGTGAACTTTCTGCACTAGGCTTGAATGTGGACTTCGCTCCGGTTTTGGATACCAATAATAATCCTCAAAACCCTGTGATTGGGCTTCGTTCCTTCTCATCTGACCCAAACCGAGTTGCTTACTTGGGTATTCCGATGATGAAAGGCATTCAGGACTACAATGTGGCTGTAGCAGCCAAGCATTTCCCAGGTCATGGAGATACAGCGGTCGATTCCCATACAGGTCTGCCATTGGTGGATAAATCACTTGCCGAGCTTGAAAAATTAGAACTCCTTCCATTCAAAAAAGCTATGGATGGAGGGGTCGACCTCTTGATGACGGCTCATATCCAATACCCGCAGATTGAAAAAGATCAGGTCGTTTCAAAAGAAACAGGCGAGAAGATTTATGTTCCAGCGACTCTTTCTGATGATATTTTAACGGGCTTGGTAAGGAAGAAATACGGCTATAAGGGCGTGATTGTCTCCGATGCCATGGGGATGGATGCCATCGCCAAGAACTTCGGTGAGGTGGAAGCTGTGAAAATGGCCATCAAAGCAGGAGTTGACCTGGTCTTGATGCCAACGACCCTTCGCAGTAAAGCCGATTTGAGCAAGATTGATACCATTGTCGATGCAGTGGTAGATGCCGTGAAAACCGGTGACATTTCAGAAGAACGCTTAAATGAGTCGGTTCGCCGGATTCTGACCCTCAAAGAAAAACGTGGGGTCTTGAATTTTGATCCAAGTGCTCGGACGGCTGAAAAAGCAGAAGAAGCAGTCGGATCAACCCTCAACCGTGACTTGGAACGCAAGATTGCAGCAGCAGCGGTGACGGTTGTAAAAAATGAAGAAAATACTCTGCCATTTAAGGTGCAAACAGGGGACCATGTCTTACTCTTAGGAGCTTTTGAAAACGAAGTTCCTGGACTAAATTTGGGCATGCGTCGCTTAATCGCGGATGGAGTGCTTCCAAAAGATACTTCCTATGTAGCCAAGAACTTCACCAAAGAATCTACCCTTGATAGTCTAAAAGAAGACCTAGAGAAAGCCACTCACATCGTAGTGATTTCAGAGATCGGTTATGAAGGGCAACTGGATAAAGATTTCTGGCGGACCAAGATCCCAACAGAAATCGTCAATTATGCCAATACCAACCATAAGAAGGCAGCTGTCCTTTCTATCTCTAAACCTTATGATGTAGCCAACTATCCAGCAGCCAAAGCCATTTTGGCAGTCTATGGAAATAAGGGAATGGATCCAACGGAATCCCTCAAACCAGACAATGCATTTGGTCCTAATATTCCTGCAGGAGTGGAAGTCATCTTCAATGGCAAGGAACATCTAGGTACCTTACCGGTTGATATTCCAAAAATTGTAGACGGAAAAATGTCGGAAACAGAGTACGCCTACCGCATTGGTCATGGTCTCTTCTATCCAGCACCTGCTTCATTGCCAACACCAGAAACCCAAGTTCCAACTTCACCAGTTCAAGATCCAACCCATCAGACACAACCAGTAGAGGTTGGTCACACTGGAACACAGGTTCTTGTTAGCAAGCAAAAAAAAGCTAGCACTCTTGATCGTCCACAAGTTACTCCGATCGCTGTGAAACAAGCCACTGATCAGGCTCCTGTCAGCGTGTCAGCAAGTCCTGCATCATCTGTATTGCCAAAAACTGGTCAAACAGAGAATCTCCTAGCTCTCATGGGCATCAGCCTCTTAACCTTCCTTGGATCTTTTGTCTATCCAAGAAAGAAACACTAAAGGATTCAGAATCTCAATTGGGTCACTCCCAATTGAGATTTTTTGGTAAAGTTTTACTAAAATTAACTCAAGTCGGCAATTATCGAATAGAAGTTTTAATCGGAGGAAAACCCTTTGTTATAGCCTTCTTTGGCATAAAATAAAAAATTAATAAAATTTTACTAAAAATACTTGAAGTTTTACTTGCGATCAGATATAATACAAGTATAAAAACGTTTACAAAACTAAAGGAGTTTCTCATGACGACAACAATCACATCTCAAGATTTACAAGCAAAATTCCAGGCTGTCTTTGGGGAAAAGGCTGACCACACTTTCTTTTCACCAGGACGGATTAATCTGATCGGTGAACACACTGACTATAATGGTGGGCATGTCTTCCCAGCAGCCATCACACTTGGTACCTACGGAGCAGCCAGAAAGCGCGAGGATAAGGTCTTGCGTTTCTTCTCAGGAAACTTTGAAGACAAGGGGATCATTGAAGTTCCACTTGAAAATCTCCACTTTGAAAAGGAGCACAACTGGACCAACTATCCAAAAGGCGTGCTCCACTTCTTGCAAGAAGCGGGTCATGTCATTGATAGCGGTATGGATGTCTATGTTTATGGCAATATTCCAAATGGATCCGGTCTTTCTTCTTCAGCTTCGCTTGAGCTCTTGATTGGTGTCATCGCTGAGAAACTATATGATCTTCAGTTAGATCGTCTAGATCTGGTCAAGATCGGAAAACAAACCGAAAATCACTTCATCGGAGTCAACTCTGGGATCATGGACCAATTTGCCATCGGTATGGGAGCTGATCAACGGGCTATTTATCTCGATACCAACACCCTAGAGTATGATCTGGTACCGCTGGACCTCAAAGACAATGTCGTAGTCATCATGAATACCAACAAACGCCGGGAATTAGCGGATTCAAAATACAATGAACGCCGTGCAGAATGTGAAACAGCCGTCTCTGAACTTCAAGAAAAACTAGCTATCCAAACCTTAGGGGAATTAGACCTCTGGTCCTTTGATGCCTATAGCTACCTGATCAAAGATGACAATCGCATCAAACGGGCTCGCCATGCGGTACTCGAAAACCAACGGACTTTACAAGCTCGTAAGGCACTTGAGGCAGGTGATTTGGAAGGTTTTGGTCGTCTCATGAATGCTTCCCACGTATCTTTGGAGCATGACTACCAAGTGACTGGTTTAGAATTGGATACTTTGGTCCATACAGCTTGGGAACAAGACGGCGTCCTGGGAGCTCGGATGACCGGAGCAGGCTTTGGTGGTTGCGCCATCGCCCTCGTAAACAAAGATAAGGTTGAGGCTTTTGAAGAAGCTGTCGGCAAACGTTATGAGGAAGTCGTTGGCTATGCACCAAGCTTCTATATTGCAGAGGTTGCTGCAGGAACACGGGTGCTTGATTAAAAAGGAGATAGGATGACAGAACAGGTATTAGATGCATTTGTTACAGCCGTTATTGCGGCAAGTGACTACCAAGAGATGGATCGGATCTATCTAAAAAATCGTGTCATGAGTCGCATCGGAGAAGAAGGGCTAGACGCGCCAGCTCATAACTCAGATGTGATCGCACTCAAAGAGCAGCTGGTGGAGATCGCTGTTGCGAATGGCAAGATCCCAGATAGCATGGCCGCAAAGGACAGCTTGGGTGCGGAGTTGATGGATTGGATCACCCCTAGTCCGAGTCAGGTCAATCATCATTTCTGGGAGACTTATCGTCAGTCCAAGGAGGACGCGATTGCTGATTTCTATGCCCTCTCGAAGCGCAACGACTACATCAAAGTAGAGGCCATTGCGCAAAATATCGCCTTTGAGGCAGAAACTCCCTACGGTTCTCTTGAAATCACCATCAATCTGTCAAAACCTGAAAAAGATCCTAAAGACATTGCAGTGGCTAAACTTGCGAAAGCCAGTCATTATCCAGCCTGCCAATTGTGCTTTGAAAATGAAGGCTATCAAGGTCGGCTAGACCATCCTGCCCGTGCCAATCATCGGATCATTCGTTTTGATATGGACGGTCATGACTGGGGCTTCCAGTATTCCCCTTATGCCTACTTCAATGAACACTGCATCTTCCTCGATAGCCAACACGTTCCTATGGCCATTAGTCGCAAAACCTTTGAGCGACTTTTGACTATTGTCGAGACTTTTCCAGGCTATTTTGCAGGCTCCAATGCAGATCTACCCATTGTAGGGGGATCCATCCTGACTCATGACCATTACCAAGGGGGACGCCACACCTTCCCTATGGAGCTGGCACCTGTAGAGGATAGCTTTAGCATTGAGGGATTTGAAGCAGTGTCACTAGGAATTGTTAACTGGCCCACGTCAGTTCTTCGTTTGAATTCAGTTGACAAGGAGCAATTGATTGCCCTGGCAGACCATATCTTAGAAAGTTGGCGAGGTTACTCGGATCCAGCTGTGCAAGTCTTAGCCACATCTAACGGTCAACCCCACCATACCATTACCCCCATTGCACGAATCCGCGATGGGCGTTATGAACTGGACTTGGTGCTCCGTGACAACCAAACCTCACCAGAGCATCCAGATGGCATTTACCACCCACATGCAGATGTGCAACACATCAAAAAAGAAAATATCGGCCTGATCGAAGTGATGGGCTTGGCTATTTTGCCACCTCGTCTCAAAGAAGAGCTCAAGCAGGTCCAAGATTATCTGCTTGGACGTGAAAGCAGTGTGGCTCGTTACCACCAAGACTGGGCTGCTGACTTGAAAGCCACTCACCCAGCCATCACAGAAGAAGCAGAGACAGAAGCTATTGTTCGTGAATCAGTCGGTCAGATCTTTGCGCGCGTGCTGGAAGATGCCGGTGTCTACAAGCGAACAGCTGAAGGCCAAGCAGCCTTTAGACGCTTTGTCGCGACACTTTAAGTGTGGAGAAGAGGCAGAAATTTGGTACAATAAGAGAGAAGATAAAGAAGCGAAAGGAAAACAAATGGCAATACTCGTACTCGGAGGAGCTGGCTATATCGGTTCCCACATGGTAGACCGTTTGGTCAATGAAGGACAGGAAAAAGTCGTCGTGGTCGATAGCCTGGTCACAGGCCACCGTGCAGCGGTGCATCCAGATGCCGTCTTTTACCAAGGAGACTTAGCGGATCAAGACTTTATGCGCACTGTTTTTAAGGAACATGCAGATATCGATGCGGTCATCCACTTTGCGGCCTATTCACTGGTTGCTGAGTCCATGGCCGATCCATTGAAATATTTTGACAACAATACAGCAGGCATGGTCAAGCTCTTGGAAGTCATGCATGAATGTGGGGTGCACTACATCGTCTTTTCTTCAACTGCTGCCACCTACGGTATTCCAGAAGAGATTCCGATTCTTGAAACCACTCCACAAAAACCGATTAATCCTTATGGCGAAAGCAAGCTCATGATGGAAACCATTATGCGCTGGGCCGATCAAGCCTATGGCATCAAGTATGTGCCCCTTCGTTACTTTAATGTAGCGGGTGCTAAGCCTGACGGCTCGATTGGAGAAGACCATGGACCAGAGACCCATCTCTTGCCAATCGTCTTGCAAGTAGCCCAAGGCAAACGCGAGAAGATCGCAATTTTTGGAGATGACTACAATACACCAGATGGCACCAATGTTCGGGACTATGTCCATCCATTTGACTTGGCAGATGCCCATCTGCTTGCGGTTGAGTATCTCAGAAAAGGGAATGAATCGACTGCCTTTAATCTGGGCTCATCGACCGGATTCTCTAATCTTCAAATCGTTGAAGCAGCCCGCAAGGTGACGGGACATCCGATTCCACTTGAGATTGCAGATCGTAGACCAGGAGATCCAGATACCCTGATCGCATCCTCTGAGAAGGCGCGTGCCATTCTCGGCTGGCAACCAAAATTTGATAATATCGAAACCATCATCCAAACAGCCTGGGCTTGGCATTCCAGCCACCCAGATGGCTACAATGATCGATAAGGAGGGACTGCGGACATCATTTTTGAGACTTTTCTAATAACATTTAAAACGACAGTTGATCTTGCTAAATGACTCGTTTCAAACGTCAGTCATTTCCTTAACCATCATAAAAAGTGAGGTATTCAAAATGAATAAAACCACAAAAATGTTAGCCGTCTTCTTGACAGCGGGTCTTCTTTTAGCTGGTTGCGCACAAAAAGAGAGTACGAAATCTACTAGTCCATCGTCTACTAAAGCAACTAGTAAAGCAACAAGCAAATCATCCGCTAAAGAGAAGACAAAAGAGTCATCAACTGATGAAAGCAAAAAAGAAGATGCGCTAGCAGGTGCACAAAAAACTGTTCTCGAAACGAGTGATGAAGCAGGTAAGTCAACTATCACCTTGTATTACAAGGGAGATACCTTGTTATTACAAGAAAAAGTTGATGATTACGACGTCTCAAAAGTTCCTGGTGAGAACCCTCTTGAAACCATGAAAGAAGCCGTCGCAAAAAGCCAAGAAAAATTCAAAGATCTGATGGGCCATGGATTTGAACTGACATCAGAATACAAAGACGGAATCTTTTATATCCGCAATACCATTGATTACACAAAAATCGATTTTAATAAATTAAAAGAAATCGTCCCAGGCTTTAATCCGCTAGATGACAAAACAGTTAGTTATTCAGTAACGAAAGACAGTCTTATCAAGGGCGGAATGGTCGAAAAATAAACCAAATGGAGAGCAGCTCAGTTTGCTGCTCTTTTTTTTGTTTTGGTATGAATTCATGGGCATATTTTGGTAAAATAGGATTTAAGGAAAAGAGTATTTAAATGAGTGATATCTTTTTAGAGAGTGCAAATCATGATTTGCATTTGTATGAATAAAATCCTTAGTTGAGTGATTACAGTTAAGAAGTCCACTGACGAGTAGGAAGTATTGAGAAGATCAATCCAGTATACTTATGCACTGATCAAACGATTCATCTCTTTTGAAATTAAAGATGTAATAGAAGGGGTTGGAAGAAATACAATTAAATATAAAAATGAGGCTGGGACAAAAGTCCTAGCCTCTCAGTTGTTTTTGGATTGTCGAGCAAGACGCAGCGGTTGACTGGGCTCTACTACGCTGATTTCATCAGCTTTTACAGCCCTACACAACTGTGCGGAGGTGGGGCGACGAAATCGAATTCTAACGAATTACCGATTTCTGTCCCACTCTCTTTTTGAGGTTAAGATGACCTCAATCTATCTGTGCCTGATGATGTATTGATCATGGTAAAACAAATCTTCGTGAGAAAGCAAGTCTACTCATTTTTTTGAATGATTAGTTCTCCAGATCTAATTTCCCAGACTTGGTCAAAGTTCTTCAGTGCTTCATTCTGTCGGTGTAAAGTAATGATGACAGCACACGGTAAGTCTAGTACTTTTTTCAATTCTGCCTCGAACTGATGAGCATCCAAGGCTGAAAAAGGTTCATCCATAATAACTAATGGACTCTGGCGGTTTTTTTCTCGATTGAGGTACATGCGTTGTTGTTGTCCAGCTGACAGGGATTGAGGAGGTGTTGCTTCAAATTCCTCATCCTTAAACTCTGCGGGGAAAGTATTGAATAGCGTAACATTATTTTCATAACTAGAGATGAAGCTATGCTCTTGTTGCAAGATCAGGCCAAATCTCCCCCAAAGCTGATTTAGGGGAAGATCGTTCAGCAAGATCTCGCCTTGGAAATCCTCATCCGTACCATTTAAAATATTGAGCAGGCTACTCTTACCTGATCCGTTCTCTCCTATGAGGGCAATCTTATCTCCTTTGTGAATGGTGGCAAAAGAAATCTTCAATGTTGATTCCCCAAGTTGTTTAGAAAGATTTTTCAATGTGATCGTTTCAAAAGAATGCTGTGGTGCCTGAATTGAAGATGGATGTTTAACGATAGTTTGAAAGCTTTTAATTACAGGTTTTACCGACTCTAACATTTGCAGATCGTAAAGGATTTCTTGAATTGGTTCTGAGAAGGCTGTAATATAACCAAAACTTGCAACCACCTCAGGGATACCAATTTGATGATGATATAGAGAATAAGCTAGATAGGAAAAGAGAATAAGGCTAATGAATTCAAAAGAAATACCCGTCAAGAGAATACCTGTAATTTTAGTCAAACCATACCCAAGATACTTATCCTGCAAATTTTTGAGAGAACTTCTTTGTTGCTCTATAAAATGAGGTAGAGTAAGTTTGTTAACTAGGTGATGTCCTCGGAATAGATCCTCCAAGGTCCGATAATAATCACCTTGCTTTTCAAGATAGGTTTGTCTACGCTTCGCAGTCAATTGACCAACGATCTTTGGAATTTGAATACTGATGGCTGTTGAAATCAGTAGGATCAGTGCCACTATAGGATTGATCGTTCTGGTAATAATGATGGTATAAATCAAAATTCGTAGAATCTGCTTAAAAAAACTCATCAGTGGAGGTAGATAATCTTTTTCCAGTGAATCAAGATCATTAGATTGATAAGAAATGTATTCTGCGACTGTTTTCTGCTTGAAATCATGGTGGGCAAGTCCTAAAAGAGATTGAAACCAATCGTTCTTTAGATTTGTCGAAAAGAGAATGGCCTGTTTCCAGTCAAGTCGCATTTGGATGTAGTTGCAAGTCAAGTAACCTATAACTGCGATACAATAACCTGACAAAGCTATTTGATAGTGGCCACGAATTAATTCTTGTGTAAAGTATGGAAGAAGAGCCGTACAAATATTGGACAGTCCACTAAAGAGAAAATTAAAGAAAAGATACCAGCGCAAAGGCTTAAGGTATTGAAACATAGACGAAACTCCTTGATAAAGCTATAACATAAAACTGATAATGACATAACAGCCCAGTTACATTAATGAGCAAATAGGGGCATTAGTTAGAAACTTTCATTTTTGTAAAATATAACTAAATTATAGCATATGATGAAGTCAGTTTATTAATTTGAAAGAAGTTTGTCCATGTATTTCTCAAAAAAATTTGATATTAGGATGATTCTGTAGGCGTGTTAATTTAAACAAAAGAATTGCTGGCGACAGAAGATGCTGCGAGTGGAACCTACTTGCCTCCAAGTAGTGGATCTGATCTATCGTGGAAGCAAACAGTCTCTTTAGGGTGGCAAAAACGTCAAGCCATTCTGAACAAAGTGAAGAATCCGAAAGTTGAAACATTAGAAGAAAAACTCTCAAAAATGTCACGTGCTGAACTGGAGGAAGAGTATGGAGATGTGATTCAAGCCTATAAAAGGTATACGAATATGGGGCAAGGTGATGCGATCCTTGCCAAATGGGATATGAACGATCTCAAATTGTTATGGAAGCGGTATAATGAAGTAAAGGATGATCACTTAGGATTATTACCTTCAGAATTAGCCAAGGTGGACCCGAAATTTAAGAAACGTATCGATGCAATGGATCAAGAAGCGTTAGAAGAGGCCTACCCAGAACTTAAAACATTGATCTCCATGGCTCATGTGAATCCATATGCACAACTATTTAAATCTGAAACAGAACGAGCTAATTATGATTACCTACTAGACCGCTATTTCCTTTTAGATAGTCAAAAAATGCTTAGTTGGCGAGATCCTGCTTTTCAAACTAAATATGATTATTATATAATTGAAGAAGGTATTGATCCTTTTACAGGCAAACCTGCTACACAGGAAGAAATCAATCGGGCAAAAAATATCAAAAAGGTGAGAACTGTTACTGAGAGCTTCCAACTGGCAAGTACCCTGTATACCTCTTATGTAGGATACAATCAGTACTACAATAAACCCTATACAACGTTCTCGGATGTATTTAGTAAGGTAAAAGGGAAGATTCCTGTCTTCAATAGGAAACCAGTAATTCCTGTTTTTTCAAATAGATATTCAAAAATAGATTTTACTCAAACTGACTTTGATGTTGAGTTAATAAGAGGTAGATTGAAAACTGATCCAGATACGGCTTTTTTCTGGTCAGGACGAACAGATGGCATTGGAGGAATGGATGTTGCGAAAAAAATAGCAAAAAATAAAGGAGGAGTTACATTAGAATCTACGATTGATGATACGAACATTGTAATGCCTGAATGGGATTTTAATACTCCTTCAAGTGTAACAGCTTGGGAGGAAGCTTCGAATGTTTACGCAGAGCAAGTATCTGGTGAAATAAGAGCTGTAGTTGGTAGCGAACTACGACCAGGAAATATTTGGGAAAACATCGAACTACCAAGATTGAAGGCCAATCCAAATGTTACTAAGGTTACAACAATAGATCCTAAAACAGGGGTAGAAAAAATTATATTCGAGAGGTAGAAATGAAAATTACAGGAACAAGATCAACAATTACTTTTGATTTAGAGAATGGTTTCCTCTTAAAAGCACAAGGAGAATTGCTGATCAATAAAAAATTTGTTGTTTATAAAGATAGTATGACACAATGGGAGCCTCCTCATGAGAATCTTCCGATAACTCAAAGAGAAATAGAAAATATTATTAATACAGCTAAAAAAATGGAGAGCAATCAAACTATTCAATTAGACTTTGTATAATTATATTGTATTCTAAGAGAAATAAATCTCTATACAGGTGGTCAGGTTGTCTATCATGGGACCAAACTCCTAGGTGGAAGCGAAGAAGATGTTCAAACCGCAAACTTTATCGGGAACATCGTAGGAGGTTATGTGGCCTCCTCAGCAACCAGCAAGTTTAGTTTGAATCAACCTATTTTTTCAAATCGATATTCAAAAATAGATTTTACTCAAAACAGAAGACCATTATAAAACATTTTAAAAAAATAGAATAGAGGTTTGAAATCCTGAAAAATAGAATTCATTACATTACGAAACTTGAAATGCAAGATCGATTGCCTTTCAGTGGCTTTGTAGCAAATTTTGATGGGAAGCAGATCCAAAACAAAGAAGAACTATTTCGTTTTCTTGAAAAAAATGTCGGACTTCCTGATGCCAATAATTGGTCATCTATTACAGATTGGCTGACAGACTTATCATGGATAAAAGCTGAAGAATACAACTTTATTCTTGAAAATTATGATAGCTTCTTAAAAGATGACTTATCATCTAAAGACTTATTTTTAGAAATTTTGGAAGAAGATATTCTTCCTTGGTGGGAATGCGATGTTGAAAAGCATGTTGTTGGCAGTAAGGTCAAGAGTTTTCAAGTTTACATAGTAGAAAATTAAAAATAGGACAAAGTTTTAAGGAGCTACCTTAAGGTAACCACTTATGTTGGATATAATCAGTACTACAATAAACCCTACACAACTTTCTCGGATGGATATAGTAAGGTAAAAGGGAAGATTCCTGTCTTCAATAGGAATCCAGTAATTCCTGAGGTTAACCTTAAGGTAGATATCAATGGTAAAACTATAACAGAAACCACAAAACCTTATGATCGCGAACATATTTTACGAAATATAGAAGAAAGCAGGCTTGCGAGGGAGAATTCAGGGTTTAAAGACTTTTCAACCACGAGGCTTCAGCCGGTAGTCAAGCCTCAGCCTGCACCTAAGAATTTAGATGTTGAGGGACCAGTAGTAAATAATATTCAATCTAAATATCCCGATTTGCAAACTTATGAATATAATTCATATACAAATCCTGGTCCACTAAATGATTTAAGAGGTCAGCCTAATGTTAATTTTTATGGGGGACGGTATGATGTTGAAGTTTTGAAGTCTCCTAAAATATTATATCGAGCTGGCGACCAAAGCAATCCGCTAGGGCAATGGTTTACAGAATCAGCCCCACATTCTGAGATAGAAGTTAGAATAAATACGGCAGTAAAACCAATTTGGACAGATCGTTCAGGAAACTACACTGGCAGCTCTCCTTTAAATACAGTTTACGAAATAAAAATACCAGCTGGCACAACAATATACAGAGGACCTGTTGCGAGTCAAGGAGGCATCTATCAAGGTGGTTTGGAATATGAACAAATTTTTATTGAAACTCCGTGGAAAATAGAAGGTGTAGAGGTTATTAGCTCAAAACCATTAAATTAGTGAGGAAAGAAATGAAACGAAAAGAATTATTAGATAATATCAAATTAATATTACCACTATTAAATCAATACAATGATGGGACAATTCATGTACAAATTTCATTTTTACAAGGATTAGAATGTGCATTGGAAAATGGTGACTCACTCCCTACAATAAGAGAAATTAAAGATATCCTTTATCCTCCAAGAGGAGGTCTATCAGACTTTTTTGTTTGGAAGAATGATTATTTGGAACGACTAAAAATTAATGAAGAAATTGAAGCCTACAATAATAGATTATGGGAGCTTTTAAATCAAATAGAAAACTTGGAATCATAGTAAATGCATCAAATTTTAAAATTAGAAGCATTTCATCAATCTCATACAAGAATTCCAAGCGAAAATGAAGCATCTGCTTTTGAAGATTTTTGGAAACCAGGAGGACAAACCTTCCCAGGAAATATGCCAGAAGGCATCATGAAAGATATTAGTACCCAAAGAGGAGAACATACATGAAATATAGTAAACTAGGCTGGGAAGAAGTTAGTAAGTTTGAGGAAATAAAAGGTTATGGACAACATATTTGGCGACATCATGAGAAATATTTTTTTGTTACTGATGAAGGAGGAATAGCTGAACAGAGGGTAGTCTATGAATTACCATTAGAACTATTTCAATCACCCTACCAAGTTTTTCTGAGTTACTTGAAAAGTCTAACTTAATTTGACAATTTAGGCAATAAAGAAATCCTAGACAAGCTTTTGAGCTATTCAGAAGACTTGAAATACCACTATAATCTCTATCAGCTCTTGCTTTTTCACCTTCAGAATAAGGAACCAGAGAAATTTTTTGGACTCATTGAAGACAATATAAAGAAGGTTCATTCTCTTTTTCAGACTGTCTTTAAAACATTTCTAAAGGACAAAGGGAAAATCATCAATGACCTTCAGTTATCCTATTCCAACGCAAAATTGGAAGCGACTAATAATCTCATCAAACTTATCAAACGCAATGCCTTTGGTTTTCGGAACTTTGAAAACTTCAAGAAGCGAATTTTCATCGCTCTGAATATCAAAAAAGAAAGGACGAAATTTGTCCTTTCTCGAGCTTAGCTTTTCTTCAACCCACTAAAGTTGACAAAAAGCCGTAGATTTTAGGTATTTACCTTGTCTACTTAAGAGGTATCATATCATCGAGATAAAGGTGATTTGTTTGTTCCTAAGAATTAGGTTTTAGGTTTGACTTGTGGCAACTTCTGGAAAAAGCTTGTCTAGAATTTTTGGAGTGATAGCTTGTCCAGGACCTTCAGCACAATAGGTGTGAATATACATAGCGGGATTGAAGTTGAGCTCGATACAAGTGAAATGAGGTTTTTCCTTGCTAGCAGGCTGAGTTTTATCTGGAATGATGAGGTCAACCCCGCAAGCCCAGGCCCCCATGCTAGTTGCCATAGCTGCTGCCAATTCTTGGTAAGAGGAATCTATTGTCTCAGTGACATCAATAGAGTCACCACCCGTAGAAATGTTGGAGTTACGGCGGAGATTGACCTTTTTCCCTTCTGGGAGAATATCATCAGGTGCATAACCTTGCTGAGTCAACATCAATTGTTCGATGTCTCCTAGCTTAATGATTTCCAGAGGTGAGCGGTGGTCACGGCCTCGCAATGGATTGGCATTTTTCTGAGCGACTAATTCACGAATGGTGTGTTTGCCATCACCGACAACATTAGCAGCGACACGAAGGAGGACAGACTCACAACGCCCGTCCAGAATGAAGAAACGGTATTCGGTTCCTGGGATAAATTCTTCAACAAGAACAGCTGTATCTTCTTCAAAGGCAATCTCGAGAGCTTTCTTATAGTTATCAAGGCTGGCAGGCTCTTGGAAAATGGAAATGCCCAGACCGAAGTTGGTTGATTTTGGTTTAACCACAATTTGCTTGCCCTTGATAAGAGGATAGTAGGCTAGACCTTGTTCTAGACTGGTAAATTCGTCGCCGGCAGGGACAGGGAAGCCAGCATCAGCCAGGATTTTTTTGGTCACGGTTTTATTAGCCATGGCAAGAGGAACTACATAGTTGTCTTTTGAGGTCATGTTACCATTTTTGACGTACTCAACATGATCTTTATGCCAGAGTTTAAGGAATTGATCCTGCTCATCTAGGATTTCAAAATGAAGCCCTTTTTGAATGGCATCAAAGAGCAGCATCTGGGTAGAAAGTTCCATCTCCTCATAACCCTTAAGGGCATAGTGGGCAGTCCAGTCGTAATCATGATAGGCAAGCGCCTTGTCAAGGGCAAAGTCAGAAAGGGACTTGTCTTTGATATGAGGAAGAAGTTGAGCAGCTAGTGTCTGACTGGAATCTGCAAAGGCATCTTTAACTTGTTTGACCAGCCCTTGATGATAGTCACCAAGCCCAAAATGTTGCACCAGTTGGTCTAGAGCTGTCGTAATGTTCTGAGTTTCAGCTTCAGAAGGTAGAGGTTCTAAAGGATGAGAGAGGGCAATTTTTTCATTCAGCGCGTGACCTTGAGCCAGAGCCTGATCAACATTTTCAGGGGCATCCAGCCAGAGGAAGGCTAGAAGGAGTAGGTGTACGGTATCCATGGTAGTTTGGCTAATACCGATACGCTCAAAGGGGTTGAGGTCGAAGTTACGGAATTCTAGGTAGGTGATTCCCTTGTCAAGGAAGGAGCGATTAACCTTTTGTCCACGGAAACGAACAGCCGAGTAAAATTCCTTTTCCGCAATCAAATCACCTTGTTCGATATAGTTTTCGATGGCAGAGACATAGTCTTCTAGGCTTGCAAAAGATACTTGTATTTCTTCCTTATTGACATAGCCGTGGTCACTGTTACGGAAGGAACGCACAGGTTCTGGAACTTCTTGGTCGAAGAATCCTTGCTCAGCAATAGGTGCAGCCCCAAAAAGATAGGTAATCACCCAACGATAGCGCAAGTAGTTTTGAGCCAGCTTAAGATAGAGGGCGTTTTTGAAAGCAATTATATCAATCTGGTCACTTTCTTGGAATAGGGCTTCAACCAAATCTTTCCCTAGTTCCATATTATAGTGGATACCTGAGATAGCTTGTAGTTTAGTTCCGTATTTTTCGGCCAGGTAGTTACGATAATGGCGTTCAAATTCATTTTCCAGTTGGGCAACTTGGATTTCTTGGGCGTTGATACGAGGAGGCATGGACAAGGGCCAGAGAAGTTCATCTTTACTGATGGAACGTCCAGCTACATCGGTAATGGCTCCAAGAAATCGACGAGCCTCAGTGGTAGATTTAGCAACTGGTGTGATGAGTTCCATCTGAAACTCACAAAAATCTGTTTGAATATAAGGGTGGAAACTTCGAGCTCCTAGGCAGGAAGGGTGAGGCGTATGTGCTAATTTTCCCTGTCTATCGACACGAAGACTTTCGCGTTCAATTCCAAAGTTAGCTTGAAGGATAGGGCTAGTAGGCTCCAGCTTTTGAAGCAGTTGATTTATAGTCATAGAGTCACCTTTTCATCTAATGTTAGTGATAGTCTATTATAAATAGGAGAAGAAAACAACTTTCCGCTACGGTTAAGGGAAATTTCCGAATGTTTCAGATAAGAATTCTTAAAACCAGTTGTTTTTTAGCTATATTATATGGAAAAATTGTAAAATACCCACTGATTTTTATGTAAAATGTTATTTCTCTTGGAATTTAAATCAAATTAGCCTATACTAATGACGTATATATGAGAACGAAAGAATCCCTAGGGTCGGCACTGCACCCATAAAATGAGACACAAGAAAACACTCCTGTTGAAATCTGGTAAACTAGAAACAGGAGTGTTTTGTTATGGTCAAAAAAGCATATTCGGTAGAAACTAAGTTAGCCTGTATCGAAATGAAGAAGGCAGGCAAATCAAATAAAGTTATCATGGATACCCTCAGTATCAAAAATGCTAGTCAGGCCAAGAACTGGTTGCGATGGTATCAGAATGATGAATTGTACCGTTTCCACCAACCCGTGGGGAAACAATATACTTATGGTAATGGGATGAAACAGTTATCTGAAGTGGAACAGTTACGTTTGCAGGTAGAATTACTAAAAAAGTATCAGAGCTTGATAAGAGAATCGACAAAGTAAGTCTTATCAAGCTAGTAGAAGAGTATAAGAAAACGTGCCCTGTATCGATTATTTTAGAATGTTTCGGCGTCAAACGCTCCACCTTTATCGCTGGAAACAGGAGTGTAAGAATTCTCAGAAAAGAGGCGAAATAGCAGATAATGGCTGTATCGAATGGTTTCACTCTGTTCTCAAGTCTGAAACCTTCTATCTCCATAAGTGGAGAAACATAACTGAAGATAGTCTAACAGATATTGTCAAAAATTACATCATATTTTATCCTGATAATTATGTATCACCATTGAAATAGCCTGCGTGGAACTTGTTTAGACACCGTTAGTTGTGGACAAGTTTCTTTTTTTATTTTAGGTGCACTAGATGAATCTCTCCCAAAATGTGTTGAAAATATAAATAGAACTCTGGCTTTCTCCTAATGCAAGTACGGGAAGAGTTGAAAAACGCTAACCTGGAATCTCTCCTCTAGCTATTCCACCTATTTCATGCTAGAATAAAGAAAAACACATTTGGAGGCATTATGAATCAGACAGTGACTTATTTGCAGGAATTGACAGCCATTCCTTCACCGACCGGTTTTACACGTGAGATCGCAGACTATTTGGTCAAAACCATTGAAGGCTTTGGGTACGAAGTAACTCGGACTGCTAAGGGAGGCGTGAATGTGACCGTTCCTGGTGTGATCACAGACAAGCAACGCTACGTCACAGCCCATGTGGACACCTTGGGGGCTATTGTCCGCGCTGTGAAAGCAGATGGTCGGCTCAAGCTAGACCGTATCGGTGGTTTCCCTTGGAATATGATTGAAGGGGAAAATTGTACAGTCCATGTAGCCAATACAGGAAAGACCCATTCGGGGACAATTTTGGTCCATCAGACTTCTTGCCACGTCTACAAGGATGCGGGAACTGTCGAGCGGACCCAGGATAATATGGAAGTCCGTTTGGATGAAAAAGTGACCAACGAAAAAGAAACCCGTGCCCTTGGTATTGAAGTGGGGGACTTTGTCAGCTTTGATCCACGGACAATTGTAACAGACACCGGCTTTATCAAATCTCGTCACTTAGATGACAAGGTGAGTGCAGCGATTCTCTTGAATCTTCTGCGCGTGTACAAGGAAGAGCAGATCCAACTGCCAGTAACGACCACCTTTGCCTTTTCAGTCTTTGAAGAAGTGGGGCATGGGGCTAATTCTAGTATTCCAGCTGAAGTGGTCGAATACTTGGCAGTGGACATGGGAGCTATGGGAGATGACCAAGCGACAGATGAATACACGGTATCCATCTGTGTCAAAGACGCTTCTGGACCGTATCACTACGAATTCCGTCAGCATTTGGTAGCTCTTGCAAAAGCCCAAGAAATCCCTTATAAGTTGGATATCTATCCTTTCTATGGATCAGATGCCTCTGCAGCCATGAGTGCTGGAGCAGAAGTCAAACACGCTCTTCTCGGGGCAGGAATCGAATCTAGCCACTCATATGAGCGGACCCACTTGGATTCTGTAGTCGCAACAGAGCGCATGGTCGATGCCTACCTCAAGAGCGACTTGGTAGATTAAAAATTGGATCTACTTTTGTGAACTATTTTTAGAAAGAAAACAATGTTTTTTCTTAGAAAATAACATAAGAAATTTTTTTATAAAATATCTAGTCCTTATAGTTTTTCAAATCAAAACTGAGACTTTCTGCTGTGAGAAAAGTGCTTGAAATAGAATCATTTCAAGCACTCGGGAGTTTTGGAACTTTAGGTTCAAAACTAAGTCATGGAACTTCTTCGAAGTTCGCTGACGTCCGTACTCACCTAAGGAAAGTCTCAAATAAGTCTTAAAGTTAAATTGATAACTACTCTCCGGAGTAGTTTTTTTATAAACTAAAATTTTCTGAAAATTCTTTTCTTCTGAAAATCTTTGTGGTATAATCTTAAAATAAACTTAAAATTTCTTAAGGAGTTTTACATGAAAAAAAGAAATGTCATTGCACTTGCGGGAGTTGCCCTCCTTTCAGCAGGTATCCTAGCAGCTTGTTCGGGTGGTTCTAAATCATCTAGCTCAAGCAACGGTCAAAAATTCTCATATGTCTATGAGACTGAGCCAGAAAACCTAAACTATATCACATCTGGTAAAGCAGCAACCCACGATATCACTGGAAACTTGATTGATGGTTTGTTTGAAAATGATAAATACGGGAACTTGATTCCATCTCTTGCAAAAGATTGGACAGTTTCGCAAGATGGCTTGACTTATACTTATAAACTTCGTGATGATGCCAAATGGTATGATTCAGAAGGCGAAGAGTATGCAGATGTAACAGCTAAAGATTTCGTCACAGGAATCAAATATGCGGCTGATAACAAATCAGAAATGCTCTACATCATCCAAGATTCTATCAAAGGCTTGAATGACTACGTCAGTGGCAAAAATAAAGATTTCTCAGCTGTAGGAGTAAAAGCAGTTGATGATCATACCCTTCAAATCACTTTGAACCAACCAGAATCTTACTGGAACTCTAAATTGACACTTGGGATCACTTTCCCTGTCAACGAAAAATTCGTAAAATCAAAAGGGGATAAATTCGCTCAAGCAAGTGATACTAGCTCCCTTCTTTACAATGGTCCTTACATCTTGAAGAGCTTTACTTCAAAATCTTCTATCGAAATGACTAAGAATGAAAACTACTGGGATAAAGACAAGGTCTACGTCTCAGATGTAAAATTGGAATTCTACGATGGACAAGACCAAAGTAAATTGGCCAAATCATTCGGTGAAAATGCTCTTAGCTTGGCAAAACTTTTCCCAACTGGATCTGGTTACTCAGAGCAAGCCAAAGAATTTAAAGACGAAATCACCTACACTCCTCAAGATGCTGCTTCTTATGTCATTGGTACCAACATCGACCGTCAATCTTACAAACACACAGCTAAGAAGACCGATGAAGAAAAACAATCTACTAAGAAAGCCCTCTTGAACAAGGACTTCCGTCAAGCGATCAGCTTTGCCTTCAATCGTGAAGCTTATGCTGCTCAATTGAACGGAAAAGACGGAGCAAGCAAGATCATCCGTAACCTCTACATTCCACCAACATTTGTCCAAGCTGATGGCAAGACCTTCGGTGAAATGGTGAAAACACAATTGGATACCTATGGAGATGAGTGGAAATCTACTAAACTAGATGATGGTCAAAACGGTCTCTTCGATGCGAAGAAAGCGAAGGAAGAGTTTGCAAAAGCGAAGACTGCCTTGGAAGCAGATGGTGTGAAATTCCCAATTCACATCGATATGCCTGTGGACCAAACCACTCCATCAAGAGTTCAACGGGTGCAATCTTTCAAACAATCAGTTGAAGAAGCGCTTGGTAAAGAAAATGTCGTCATCGATATCCAAATGCTTTCGAAAGAAGACCTTCAAAATGTGACCCTCTTTGCACCAAATGCGGCTGGCGAAGACTGGGATCTCTCTGATAATGTTGGATGGAGCCCTGACTACCAAGACCCATCAACTTACATGGATATCTTGAAAGCTTCATCTGGTGAAAATACTAAGACTTTCCTTGGATTTGACCCAAGTGAAAACAATGAAGCAGCTAAAAAAGTTGGTCTGTACGACTTTGAAAAGATGATCAAAGATGCTGGTGCAGAAACACAAGACGTCAACAAACGCTATGAAAAATATGCGGCTGCGCAAGCTTGGTTGACTGATAGCGCCCTTGTTATGCCAACTTCTTCATCAACTGGACGTCCATTCTTGACACGTATCGAACCATTCTCAGCTCCATTTGCATGGACTGGTGGTAAAGGAAAAGACCACGTGATCTACAAAGGAATGAAACTCCAAGACAAAGCTGTGACAAGTGCTGATTACAACAAAGCCCTTGAAAAATGGCAAAAAGAACAAGCAGAGTCAAATAAAAAAGCACAAGAAGATCTTAAGAAACACGTTAAATAAGGATCGATAACCGAGGCTGATGCCTCGGTTTTTTTGTGGATCAGATGAATATCTGTTTGATCTTAAAACGCTTACATAGTATAATGGGAGTGTTGATTACAAAAAGTTAGGAGACTGACATGAAAAAGAAAACAATGGTTTCCATTGTCGCATCAAGTTTATTGATCGCACCGATGGTCTTGCATCAAGTAGCAGCAGCAGATGAGCAGACAGAAGAGTTAGCTCCATCGACAGAAGTGGTCCATGCTCCATCTACTGAAGCAACACCGACAGCACGTGACACAAGTACTAGCTCTAGTGAAGAAGGAGCGAGCTTGAGTGAGGCATCGCTGGATCGGACGGCAGTTGCAAATCAAGTAGCCCCTGCTACAGAAGAACACACAAGACAAAGTGAGCCTACGGTCCCAGTAGCAAGTCCAGCAACAACCAACAGGGAAGCTGCACCTCAATCTGCTCCCAGTTCAGAAGCTCCGGCAACAAGTAATGATTTAGCAAAGGTTACAGGTAGCACCCTTGCAGCTGATCAGGCCCCTAAAGAGTTGACGGTCCAAGATGCTGTTAATGGCTTGCTTCAATGGGCAGCAACAGATCCTAGCCAATTGGGCCAAAGCCAAGCAGATCGCGAACGCTTTGCCAAGAGTTTAGGCTTGATTGAAAAATCAGAAGATTTGACTCGTAAGGTTAGTCAGCCAGAATTGGCCAAGATGTATGAAACAGCTAAGAAACTCTACGATGCCTACCGGGCTGAAAAGAAAAGCCCGCTCTTTTTAAATGGTCGTGCCCAGCCGATTTTCCCTTATACGACGGGAGAAAAAGCAGACCAAGACTACAAATATGAAGACAGCCAAATTGTACGCTTCCCTGTCTATGTCGAAACGGACTACGACACCGACGCAGATGGCAAGCCTGACTTAGTCAAAGCCATTGTTCAACTACCAAAAGCAGTAGCGCAAGGTGATTTTAAGGCAGCCACTATTCTGGAAGCGCGCCCTTACGTAGCGGGGACGCTTGATGAAAACTACGTGACCCTCGAAAGTTTGGGGCTTCCAACGGACGGTAGCTATGACATGAAGAAACTGCACAGCCAACCTGCAAAGAGACAGCCAGTAAGCAGTGAAACAACAGTAGAAGCAGCCAAAAAAGCCAAGGCATCGGATTGGTATTACTACAGTCCCTACGAGTATATCTATGACTACGAAGATCTGAACTGGTACGACTATTTCTTGGTCAGAGGCTATGCCTTTATCTCGAGTGCGGGACTTGGTACCAAGGGATCAGAAGGATTTAACACCACAGGTTCTGATCTCGAAATCAATGCCTTCAAGAATATCATCGAGTGGGTCAATGGCAAACGCAAGGCCTACACCGATAAGACTAGCAATGTTGAAATCAAGGCAGACTGGGCAACAGGCAATGTCGCTATGACCGGTCTCTCCTGGGCTGGAACCACGACCTTTGGTGTGGCAGCGACAGGCGTAGAAGGCCTAAAGACCATCGTTCCAGCAGCAGGGATTGCCTCTTGGTATGATTATTTCAATAGCCAAGGAACCCAGTTTGGCAATGCGCCTTATAGTGATCTTTCATGGCTATCCCTCTACGTTAGCACGCGGATGCTGGACCAAGACGACTGGGCAGGGATTTGGCAAAACTATTCCAACTACATCAACCAATTGAACAAGGACCAGTACGCCCATGATCGTAACTACAGTGATGTCTGGAAGGAGCGGGATTATACCCTTCATCCGGAAAATCTCAAGACCAGCGCCCTGATCGTCCATGGCTTGAATGATGACAATGTCAAGACCAAACACTTTGAACTCATGTACGATGCCCTCAAGAAAGCAGGCCAAGATGTCAAGCTCTATCTCCACCAAGGAGATCACGTCTATCCAGCGGCTATGTCACGGGGATACGGCATCACCGCCAATGGTCAGGACTTTTATGACCTGCTCAATACCTGGCTGACCCATTACCTCTACGGAGTGGACAATCACGTCGAAAGCTTGCCAGCGGTCCTAGCTCAAAACAACTATGATCCAAGCAAGTGGACCAGCTATGATAACTGGAAGAGCAGTCAACGTCTCTTCTTGAATGCAAGCTCGAAACGTCTAGAAGAAACCATTTCTAGTGATTATGCGGCTGCAGGTGTTGAGATCGCTAACCGTAATGAAACTGTCAGCAAAGCCTCCTCTAAGGCCAATCTGACCTTCGTTTCTGATGTTACTGAGGACACTACGATCAAGGGCCACATCCCTGTTCATTTCAAGGCAGCTCTTGCCAAGGGTCAAGGAAAGAATTTCCAAATCAACGCCCTCTTGGTAGATGTGGCAGATGAGGACTTTGACGTGGTAGGAAATGGTAGCGTCAAGCAAGATAAAACGGCAGACGCTTTCTGGATGGGAAGCAATTTAAGCAACCTATCTGTTGCCGAATACGAAACCATCAAGACCAAGTACAAGGTGATTGCGAAAGGCTGGATCAACCTTGCGAACCCTGAGTCTGGCTACGATTCAGCAAGCTCTCGCGCTAGCATCGAGCCAAAAGTTGGTGAATACCACGATTACACCGTTTATCTCCAACCAAATCTTTATACGGTTAAGAAAGGTCACAAGTTAGCCCTAGTCTTTAACACCTATGACCCGTCTGATTTAACGGTGGAGCATCCCTATGAAGTAACCTTTAAGACAGATTCTATCCAGGCAGCGATTCCAATTGTCGAAAAGACCCGCGCCCAAAAAGCAGCCTATGTACCGAGTGCAACAGATACAAACTATGCGAATTTACCAGAAGTTGAAGGTGCTACTCTAGTCGCTCCAGAAGTGCACTACAAAGAAGAATATAGGCTTCCAACTCCAGAACACCGTGTCCAATCAAGCCAAACTCTTCCTGAAAAAGAACAACAGATGCAAACAGGATCAGCAAGACAAGAGAAACCTCATCATACACTAGCTGTATCCTATGGCCCTAAATTTGTTTCATATGGATTGGCAGAAGATACTCAAGAAGTGACACCTGCAGTAGGAGGAGAGCAGGTAGACCATACGCTTCCTCAAACAGGGAGCAAAGACCATTCTCTGGGTCTCTTAGGGGTGATCAGCCTAACAGCTTCTAGCTTCATCTTTTGGCGCAAAAAGAGAGAAGATGCCTAAGGACTCCCCGTAGCAAATATTTCTAAAATGGCATCTTTTAGTGTAAAATAAAAGTAGAAATGCAGAATCAGTAGTCACTACTGAAAAAGGAGGAAATATGGCACACATAATCACAGATGCAACTTTTGAACAAGAAACCAGCCAAGGCCTTGTCTTGATTGACTTTTGGGCAATTTGGTGCGGTCCATGCCGCATGCAAGCTCCAATCTTGGATCAGTTGGCAGAAGAAGTACATGAAGATGATTTGAAAATCTGTAAGATGGATGTCGATGAAAATCCAAATACAGCGCGTCAATTCGGTATCATGTCGATTCCAACTCTTCTCTTTAAAAAAGATGGACAAGTTGTCAAACAAGTGGCTGGAGTTCATACGAAAGCCCAATTGAAAGAAATCATTGCAGAATTGAGCTAAAAAGAAGACTCGTTTTCCAAACCGGAAAACGAGTTTTTTTGATGCTCTTTATTTCTTTCAAATAGACGCGATACCCATTGACAGCGCTTTCTTATAGTGCTAAAATGAAGCTGTATTTCCTATAAAATTTTTACAGGAAAAAATTCTCCTAGGAAGGTGTAGATCCTAGGAGAAAATTACATATAAAGGTTATTGCCCCTCTGTATCTTGGGCTACCCAGACACTGACGGAACGTTCTGCCACTGGGAATTCAGCAGTACCGTCTTCTTGGACTTGGACGGTTTCGCTACAATTTTCTAGTACATCATAGTAGGTGAGGCCTGCGTAGGATGAGCCGATCTCCATGACTTTTGTAGCAGCTTGGTTATTGGAAATCAAGCAGGCGATTGGTGCTGATTCTTCTGAACCTGAACGTGTCCAACCGATGCAATTAGGATCATCGAAGTAGTCCGTTTCTTCCCCATAGGCCAGATCTTTACGAACCCATAAGAGTCGATCGAGGACCCCTTGGAAACTTTCTTGCGCAAATTGGCCCTCGATACCGTAGTAGTCTCCATAGAAGACACAAGGCAAACCAGCTTCACGAAGTAAGATCAAGGCATAGGCTGCAGGCTTAAACCATTCTTGGATGGTAGATTCCAAGGCTTGCCCTCGTTGGGTATCATGGTTGTCCACAAAGGTTACGGCCTGTTCAGGATGATTGAGCGCTAGTGTTCCGTCAAAAATAGTTCGAAGGTCGAAATTTTCACCTTCTTGACTAGCTCGGAAGAGATTTTGGTGGAGGGCCACATCGATCAAGTCGTATAAGTAGTCAATGCTTTCCAAGTACTCATCGTTGGTTTCTGTGTCCCCGTTCCAAAATTCACCAAAGACGTAGAAATCTTCACCATATTTTTTGGTGATATTGTGGATGAAATTCTTCATAAAGAAGGAGTCAATGTGTTTGACTGCATCCAGACGGAATCCCTCAACCCCTGTTGTTTCGATAAACCATTCAGCCCATTGGTCGAGATTTTCTACAACCTCGGGATGTTTGAAATCGATATCGGCGTACATGAGGTAATCGTAGTTTCCGTTTTCCTTGTCAACCAGATCTCCATGGGCCCAACCTTTGTTGTCCCCTTGGATCTGGTAGATCCCACTTTTATTACGTGAAGCATCGTAGTCCGTACCGGTGAAATGGTACCAATGCCAGTGGAAGTCATTATAGGCGCCATTTCGGCCATCAAAGGTGAATTTGGTCCATCCTTGAATGGTGAAAGGTTCGGTAAGGATCTTGTTTCGATCCATCGGATCGACCTCAACGACCTCGAATTCTTCTAAACCATCTGCAGCAGCTTTGTGGTTAAGAACGACATCGGCCATTGGTTGAATCCCTGCATCTTTGAGGGCTTGAATGGCTTGAAGATAATCGTCTTTGAAACCGTATTTGGTACGAACCGTTCCTTTTTGATCGAACTCGCCCAAATCAAAGAGGTCATAGACTCCGTACCCAACGTCATTGTTAGATGTAGCTTTAAAGGCAGGTGGCATCCAGACTTTACGAATACCCAAGTCTGCTAAGTGTTGCGCATCTTCAGCAAGACGCGTCCAGTGGTTCCCATCAGCGGGCAAATACCACTCAAAATATTGCATTAAGGTTTGATTTTCCATTGTTATTTCTTCTTTCATGTGAATGTTCCTATTTTACCAAAAATAGTTGGATGCGACAAACTTTTGCGCTGGAAGCAAGCCCTTTCTAGAAAAGAAATCGCATACATGAAAGAAATGAAGTGAGAATATAAAAAGTAGCATTTTATTTACGTAGAAATATCAGTCTGATACATATATTTCTATTCATTTTATAGTTTGATCATATCAAAGGAGGATTGGTTTGAAAGTGAAAACCACCAATAGAGAGAGCATCGAAACGATTTTTACCGAAGCCTTGGCGATTCCAAGCTTTACCAACACTGAGACCGAGCAAGGGATCGAAGCCTACCTGGATCAACGGATTGCCCAGATCCCTTATTTCAAGGAACATCCGGACCATTTTGGGCGCTACCAGGTGCCACAGGATCACTTGCATCGGTCGGTCAATTGGGCCTTGGTTGATAAGGGCAAGAAAAAAACAGTGATCCTTTTCCACCACCATGATACAGTCGATTTAGAAGACTATGGAAACTTGTCGGAAATCGCACTCGATTCTGATAAAGTAGCAGAAGCCTTGAAAACACTGGATAGACGTCCAGATATGCAGGAAGATTTAGCTTCTGGGGATTGGAAATTTGGCAGAGGATCTTGCGATATGAAAGCAGCCCTAGCCCTTCAATTGGGGGTTCTGGAAGCCTATGCAGCAGACCCCTCAGAAGGTCAGGTCAATCTGCTCTATCTTTCTGTTGGAGACGAGGAATCCTATTCACGTGGGATGCGGGGAGCTTTGGGCCTCCTCACAGATTTGCAGGAAACCTTTGATCTGAATTATGTATTAGCAGTAGATTCGGAGCCCTTTGAATCGGATCTAGAAAAAGAAAAAGTCCTTCACATTGGCACAGTGGGTAAGCTCATGCCAGTCGTTGTGGCGCAAGGTGTCTTATCCCATATGAAGGAGCCTCTTAAAGGGATCAATGCCTTGTCGCTCTTAGTGGCCATCGCAAGCCAGCTAGATCTTCATCCCGATCTGACAGATCAGGCGCTGGGGGAAACGTCTCCCCTTCCTTCTTGGTCCTATCTCAGAGATATGAAGGACCAGTACGATGTATCGACCGTGCTCTATGCGGCTGGTTATTTCAGTGTGCTGCATTTGAAGAAAACACCCAAAGAGCTCCTACAGCGGATTTATGAGCTTAGTCAGGAGGCCTTGGATACCTTTTACAAGAAGTATGAACACTTGCAGGATCAGGCTGGGCAAGACCATATGATTGCAAGGCCAAGAGTCATCACCTATCAAGAACTAGAGGAACAATGCCAAGCTTTAGAGGGCTACCAAGCCTTTAGAGAAGCTTCTAATCAAAAAGCGGAGCACGATTTTCGTAATGGGACCAGTTACCAGAGCCTTGCAATCCAGCAAATCCAGCGACTCCTTGAGTTTCTCGGAGATAAAGATCCCATGGTGGTCATCGGTTTTGCGCCCCCATATTATCCTTCCATGAATTGCCGCTTTTTAGACAATACCGATTTCAATATCGTGTCCCTCATCACTGATTACCGCGAGTATCTGGACACAAGAGGTTACCGCTTAAAAGTCGAAGAATACTTTATGGGGATTAACGACACCAGTTATTGTGCCTTGGAAAAGGATGTGGCTTCTTATCAAGTCGTCCTAGATAGCCTAGCCACACCAGCCCAGGTCTATGATCTGGATCTGGAAAAAATTGCCCAAATTCAGGTTCCGGCAGTTAATCTAGGACCATGGGGTAAAGAATTGCATAAGCGAGGAGAGCGGGTCTACAAAGAAGACTTCTTGGAGACCATTCCAAACTATCTGCTAGAATTGCTCTACCATTTCGATGATCGCTTATCAACAGAATAAGAAAAAACGGTCCCAATGAGGATCAATTAGGGAGTTAGCATGATTACATTTCACGGAGTTACCAAAGATTACGATGGGCATATTGCCCTCAACCACTTGGATCTGACCATCGAGGATGGGCAAATTGTCGGCTTGATTGGCCACAACGGAGCCGGTAAGTCAACGACGATTAAGAGCCTGGTCAGTGTCATCACCCCAACCACTGGATCGATTGAAGTGGATGGTCAGGACCTCTATAGCAATCGGCTTGCGATCAAAAAGAAGATCGGTTATGTGGCAGATTCGCCAGATCTTTTCTTGCGTCTCACAGCCAATGAATTCTGGGAGTTGGTTGCGACTTCTTATGATATGAGTCAAAAAGACTGTGACCATCGCTTAGAGGAGCTTCTAAGGATCTTTGATTTTCAGAGCCACCGCTATGAAGTGATTGAATCCTTTTCACATGGGATGCGCCAGAAGGTCTTCGTCATTGCAGCCCTTTTGTCAGATCCAGATATCTGGGTCTTGGACGAACCGATGACTGGTTTGGACCCGCAGGCTTCTTACGATTTAAAACAAATGATGCGCCAGCATGCGGATCGGGGCAAGACAGTTATTTTCTCTACCCACGTCTTAGAAGTAGCTGAACAACTCTGTGATAAAATCGCCATTCTCAAAAAAGGAAATCTCATTTTCTATGGGACGATCGAGGAATTAAAGGGCCAGCACCCCGAACAAAGTCTGGAAAGTATCTATCTCAGCTTAGCGGGGCGGAAGGAAGAAGGTGGCGGTCATGCGTCTTAAGATCATCCAGCAGCTGGTCAATGTTAATATCATCTATGCCAGTCAGCCTGCTCAGATCGCAAAATTACGTGCCAAACAGGCCAAAAAACCGGACGTCAAACTCAATGTTGCCCGTAAATCGGTGCTCAACTACCTCTTTTTAGGATTGGTCTATTTTGTCATATTTGGCTTGCTCTTTAGTATCTATGATTTTGTCCATCAACCAGCCTTCTTTGTCAATATGGTCGCCCTCTTTTCCTTGATGACCATTTCCCAAGGCTTTATGAGCTTTTACAATGTCTTTTATGAAAGCAAGGACCTCCAGTTTTATAGGCCCTATGCCTTCTCAGATGCGGAAGTCATTGCTGGAAAGAGTATCTCGGTCATCCTGACTCTTCTCATGGCTATCCTTCCCTTGGTCAGCTATTTTCTGATCCTGCCTGTCCAAGCAGGCGGCTTCAATCCGTTAGGGATCCTGCTAGGCCTCTTTTGTGCCTTAATTCTCTTAGGCGTTCTCTTTTTAGCGACGATCTTACTAGCTCATTTGATCACCAAGACCTTGTTTTTCAAAAAACACACGACCCTGGTCTCCAACATCATGGTCGGAATTGGTTCTCTTCTGAGTCTAGGAGCTTATCTCTATCTGAATCTAGTCCAAACCCATCGGGTAGAAGTGTCGGGTGGCGCAGATATTCCCATTCTATTTCCACCTTTTACGGCCTTTCATCAGTTCATCCTCCATCCTTTTGATGGAGAAGCGATCCTTGGCCTTCTGGGCTGGATCCTGGTCCTTCTGGTCTTGATCGGCCTGGTTCGTAAAATCGTGATCCCGCAGTTTTATGATGCGGCCCTTGCAGTAGCGACTAACCAAACCGTTAAAGAGCGCGTGAAAGTGCTCCATGTTGGTCAGAAAGACTCCTTTAGACGATTTGTCATTCAGTATCATCGCAGACTCTTGAGCGATGGAACCCTTATGGTGCAAGTCCTCTTGATGATGAGTATTCTGCCTTACATTTTCTTACTTAGTGGAGCAGCAGGAGCATCGAAAAATATCGGCGGCCTCAGTCCTTACTTGACACCCCAGTATCTGGTGCCACTGGCCCTTGTTGCCTTCTTGATCGGTGTTTTCAATAGTTTTGGAGGCTTGACCAGTATCGGTATTTCGCTGGAGCGTGAAAACTTTGAGTACTTGAGATCGCTCCCTATTGATTTCAAGCGCTATCTCTTTATGAAGTTTTGGTTGCTCTATCTGGTGCAATCCATCCTTCCTGTCCTTCTTCTGGTTGGTGTTTGTCTCTATTTTGGCGTGCATCCCTTGGCCATCCTTGCCATGTTGCTGATCTGGGTTGTAACGACCATTCCGATCTGCATTGGAGACTATGTCAAAGATTTTCAAAATTTTAGTACCAATTGGACCAATATTACAGAGTTGATGACCCGTCATCGTGGGAATGCAGTTCTTCAGTCTATCCTATTGATTGTCTTTATCTTTGTGATGTTTCTCTTGATCATTGTTAGCTTCATTTGGACCTATCATTCCGTCAGCACCCTACTTGCTGTGATCCTTTATAGTATCATCCTGTTAATCGGAGCAGGAATCAGCTACACCATCTACCGCAAAAAAATCCGCATTCTCTACCAAGAGATCGGAGAATAAAAAGAGAGAGTGGGACAGAAATCGGTCATTCG
>NZ_KV794418.1:99082-126111 GCF_001808745.1 Streptococcus sp. HMSC057G03 | reverse complement strand
TTAAGAGGCTAGGACTTTTGTCCTAGCCTCTTTTTAGTGGTAACTTAAATCTCATATCCCATGAGGAGCCCGCCTTCTTCGGCGTAGAAACTACAAAGTCCAGAAGTAGGAAGGACTTCGATCATTGCATGGGCAAATTTTTCACGAACCAATGCAGAGAATTGCTCGATAAACTTTTCATTGTTGCGGTGGGCGATGGTGATATGTCCGCCATTATAGCCTGCCTTGATTAATTCATCAAAAGCTGCCTTGATCGCTTTCTTTTGGCCCCGTGCTTTTTGAAGCAACTCGAGGGTACCCGTCTTACTAGCTTCCCCGACCATACGGATATTGAGGAGCCCGACAACAGTTCCGAGCAATTTGCTGAGACGCCCATTTTTGACCAGATTATCAACCTTGGCCAAAACAAAGAGCAACTTCGTCTTAGACTGGTAGGTCGTGATCACATCGACTACTTGATCAAAATCGAGACCTTCAGCGACCAACTGATTGAGCTTACGAACGATCAGGTCCACCTCACCCCCAGCTGACAAGCTATTAATGACGTGGATATTGGTATTCGGATGCTCTTCTAGATAAATCTTCTTGGCCACCTCAGCACTATTGTAGCTACCTGAAAGGGTTCCAGTGATGGTCACAACGACAATATTTTCAGCCCCTTCAAAGGACTTCATATAATCATCTGGACTTGGACAGGCAGACTTAGAAGCTGTCGTAGTCGCATACATCTCTTCCATCATCTGATCGATATTGAGTTGGGCGTCATCTGTATAGATGGTCTCTCCCACTTGGATGGTCAATGGGACACTGACAAACTCCGTATCCGGTGCCAGATTGTCCAAAGAGCGGTAGTCACAGCCTGAATCCGCAATAATTTTCCATTTCATCAGTTCATACCTCATAATTGTTAAAAATGTACATTGACAAGTAGTATGTCTTCTTTTACAATTATATCATGAAGTACAATGCTATCCAAGCAGATATCATCAGGTGAGACAGATAGAAAGTAAATGTTATGGCAGAAAGAAAAATATCTGAGAAATCATTGGAAAATCTCAAACGATTTAACCAAGAAAACAATGCGATTACACGAGAATCCATCGAAATCTCTCTCCTGCAATTGCTGGAGAAAAAAGATCTGAAAAAGATCACTATCTCTGAGCTGGTACAGCGTGCGGGTGTCTCTCGCGCAGCCTTTTACCGTAATTATGACTCCAAAGAAGAGATTCTAGAGTCCATCTTTCAATCTAGTATCGCAAAGATTACCAAGTCTTTAGATGGTTACAACCTCAAGACAGATCTCTATCAAGTCTGGGTCTACCTCTTTAAGGAAGTTAAGAAAGAAGCCAAGATCATTAGCCTAGCCATTGATTATAATTTCGAGCGGCTCTTGACCAAGGCAGTCTATGATTTTTTAGAAAAACGAAATGGTAGCTCCTCGAATGGCGCTGGCAGCTACCTCAATTCCTTCTGGAGCTCAGCCATTGTCTCTGTCATCTCCAAATGGATCAAGGATGGCATGAAGATCCCCGCTGAGAAAATTGCGACCCTAGGCCTGCCCCTCTTTCCACAAAAGAAAAAGTAAACACCACCGAGAGGTGGTGTTTTTCTTGCAACTATTTCCAACTAGTGAGGAAGTTGCCCCAGTCGCAAAATTTCGGTATGATGGTAGGAGTTAACTACGAGCGTGGAGGTTGAAATGAAACGAGTGAATAAGAAAATAGTAGGAGTACTAGTCCTTTTAGTAAGTATAGGATCTTTCTACTTGTGGAAGCAAGTACAAAAGCATGGAAAAACGAGTCAGCAAGAAACCAAGCAGAAATATATTGATTCGAAAACTGAGAAACCAACAATTCATGTTTTTGATGACAATAAATTTGTATTTGTTGCGCAAAAAGATGGTTTAGGAGGTATTGCATTTGGTCAAGATTATATTTCTGTTTTGGATGTCCATCAAAAACAGATCAATGAAAGTATGATTGATAGAGAGAAAAATGGCTCACCTAAAATTGCAAAAGACGAGTATTTTAATATTATTTCTTATGATTTGAATGCTTCTGGCTTTCCAAGTAAGAAAACGGAAGTATATCAATTATTAGAGAAAAAAGAGTATCGAGGCGCGTACGATATCAGTCAGTATTATGCTGATAACAAGGATTACATACCGGTAACTTTGTATAAAGTTGGAAATAATGATAGTAGAAAAATCCTAGTTGATATTACAAATCAAAAAATTGAAGACCTTGAAAATTTTGAGGATTATGGTAAATCACTTTTTTCTGCCGCTGAACAGGAAATGTCTAAGGGGAATGTTTATAATAACATTCGACAAGCTATGAAAGAAAAGTACCATTTGAAATTCACAGCTGGTTATATTGATACCTTACTTTCAAAAGAAGATCGTGAAAATATAGACATCTCCAATACAAATTTTGCCCAAGACTATCCGGAAATGACTAAGGATATAAAGGATTTAGCTCGTTTATATATGAGACCTAAACAGTACTCAACCAAAGAGTGGTTTGATACAGTTCTTCATTGGTTTGCACCAAAGGGGCAGGACGTGTTAGAGGTCTATGCGACGGATCTAAAGACCGGTGAGAAAACACAAATAAAATCCTACGATGAACTGCAGGCTTGGTCTACTAATCATCCAGAGTAAAGTGGGAAAGAAACAATATGAAAAGAAAAAGTTACGTTGAAAATATTAAAAATAAAAATGAGTAAACAAATGGAACTAAAATTTAAAAATTCAAATATGACATGTTTTCAGATTGTCCAGATAGATCAAGAATCGAAGAAGTATATCATGGATACGAGTACAATGAGTCCTAAGAGTTATTACTGGGGAATTAAAACAAATACGATTACAGTGGACATGGTGGAGATTGAAAAGAATAATACCCAGTTCGAAATTAAACCTACAACACCTATCAGTACGACAATGGCAGCCATCATTGTCCAACCAATTGTCAAAGTTGGTTATGATGTTCTAAAGCGGCTTTTCATTCAAAACAATCTTAGTGAGCAAGTATTATTTAAGTTATTACTCTTTGCAATTTCTATGCTGATTTCTTATTTTGCCATTCTGATTTCATTAAAGGTGGCCCATAAAAAAGCTGATAAATGGATTCCTAAAAACAGCCGTAAATACACAGTTACCTTTACAACTATTAAGAAAAGTAACGGAGGAGTATATCCTTTAGTTGGAGCAATTTTCATTTGTTTACTTTTCTTTATTGGTTTGAATAATGGAACAGAAGGAGCTTTTTTGGTAATCAATGGAATTGTATCCTTATTCTTTTTCATGTTTACTCTAGGAAGTTACCCAATTGCTTATCCCTACAAGCAAGGTCAAATTGTTCTTGAAAAAATAGAAGAACAGTAGAAGTTTTGTGATATCGTAGAAGTTACTTAATTGGCAAATACCATTAATTCAGAAAGTGATGAAATAAAATAAATGGAAGTTAATTTTAAAGCCTTGGATGTCTATTATTTTGGCATCCTTGAAATGAATGGAAAAAGGTATGTTTTAGATTCAAATTCGTTGACATCTAAACGTTACTATTGGGGATTTGCTCCTAAGGAATTCAAGTTGGATATCATAGAGTTAGAGGATTCAAATAGAAACTTTGACAAAAAGATTAAAATGGCTCCGGAAGGTAGCCATTCGATAGCGGTAGGTATTGGAATTGCACTTAGTTCGGTACTATATAGAATAGGGGCTGGAATTTTTAGATATTATAGCATTAGTCAGAATCTCTATTTAAAAATCTTGTTATTTCTAATGTCATTTCTGATAGCTTTTGTCATTTATAGATTCATCCTCTGGAGATCTCGAAAGGAAATTGCTAGACGCCTTACACCCAATCGTCCAAAATATAAGATCGTCTTTCGAAATGTAAAGAAGCAACGACAATTTCATGCTTATGTTTTTCTTATTCCAATTTTTATTGTGTTTGGATTCTATATGAATACTCATGATGGAACTGAAGCTTGTTTTCTTTATATCAATGGCATGTTGGCTTATCTTTGTATTTGGATAGAGTCAGGTAGTATTCTATTTGAATATGCATATGAGAAAGGGCGTGTTGAATTTGAGAGACTGGAAGCAGTGGATGAGGATAAATCTGTTTAGAAAGAAAATTAAAAGGAACTTTGCATGCTAAAAAAAGCAAAAATTGAACAATTATCAAAAATCAATCTTCGTTACCGGATATTACAAATGGATGGTGAGTCTTATTTAGTCGATGCCGATCGTCCCTTTCTCATTAGCTATTTCTTTCCATGGATTTTAAGCTTCATCCCTCATCGAGCCTATCCTTTAACTAAGGAAGAAGTGCAGACTCTAGCTCCCTCGGATCTTTCTAAAGTTCTCAATAAAAAGGATACTCAGAAGAAAGGTCTTGCTTCAGCTTTCGGTATGGGTACAACTGCCGTGCTGTTATCGAAAGCCTTTCCTATTGAAAAGTATCTCTATTTTTCTTCGCATGTGCTAAATCTGGGAATCTTGCTTCTAGTATATAGCCTTGTAATAGGGATTCGGATATGGATAAGCATTCGGAAACCGATGCCTAACATTGTTAATAGCAACCACCCTATAAAGGTATACCTCGTCACAAATGATAGAAAGCATCGATTATTATCAATGATGGCTCCAACTATTTTTGCTGGATTGGTTGTATTTTCATCTTGTGCAATATTTAGTAATATTGCTCCAAACTTTATCCTTCATGTAGCTTTGTTGATATTTTTATCGCTCTTCATGTTTTTTGGTAATATACTATTTTTTTCACCAGTGGTGGATTACAAAGTGAAAATTAAATCTCCTAGAAAGGATCTGTTTAAATCGTGAAAATGACAAAGAAAAAAATGATGCTAGCCTTACTGGTTTTGCTCTCGCTCATTGGTGGGATTTGGCTTTATATCCGTTTTTCAACTGAGAGTTATTACAAGCAATTTCAGGATTATAGTGGAAAAGCGAAAATTGATGACTATGAGATGATTGCGGATGGTGCGGGCATTATTACTCACTGGAAATCAACGGATCCCAAGGAAGATCGCTTGATGAGGGAATATGGGTCTTATTATTATTTTGATCCTGTCAGAGTCGGTTCAAAGCATATTTTGCATATGAATGTGAAATTTAGAGAAAATTTTTACTATCGTACAACTCCTCCAGAAAAGGATGAATATTGGACTGTTAGTGTCTACAAGGTTAATGGAGAACGATTGAAAGAAGAGAAAGAGATTGATTTGTTTAAAGTTGTTGAACAATTTGATCCGGATTATATTCCTACAGAATTAGGCTCAGTGTATTCATGGAATGGACGTGAGTTGGTTTCCTTACAAATTCGCAGTACCAAAGATAACTCAGTTCGAAAAATGATGTACTTGAATCTAGACACTCGTAAACTGGAAAGAAATGAGACCTTAGAGAATGATCACCAAAGAAAACCGATTCCAGATTTCAATGTACCAATTGATCGTGAGAAGAGCAGTATTGAAGAATTGAATTTTTTTAAAAATTGGTTTTCGATTGATCCCAAGGATCTCTCAAAAACGCAATTTAAGAAATCTTCCAAGGCCTATCAACTCTTAAAACAAAAAGATACTAAAGTCATAGTAATAAAGCCCCAGAATAGTGCGGATCAATATGCAAGAAGTATTGCTGTATTTGAACTCTTTATGAAGAAGGGTGTAAATCTCTATAGAGATGCTACGATTCCGGCTGAGCTTTCAAAGGATGGACAAGTCCATACAACACAAACTAAAGAAGAATTAGATCAATATTACGATCTGGAGAAGGCGCGTAAGATATATAATGAGATTGATTGAAGTAAGAAATACAAAGGACAAGAACGATGATCGAAGAACGAATCCAAGCTGCTAAGCAGTATGTTAAAATCTTATTTGCTGATCGAGCGGATGGCCATGATGTAGAGCATACCCTCCGAGTCTATACCAATGCGATGAGAATCGCACAAGCAGAAGGTCCATGTGATCTGGAGATAGTGGGCTTGTCAGCCCTTCTTCACGATGCTGATGATGATAAATTGTTTCAAACAGAGAATAATGCAAATGCTCGCATGTTTCTAGAAGAGATCGGTATTCCTCAAGACCAAATTGACCAGATTTGTCGGGTTATCAATGCTGTTTCTTTCAGCAAAAATCGTGGGAAACATCCAGAAACCTTAGAAGGCAAGATTGTCCAGGATGCAGACCGCCTAGATGCGATAGGAGCTGTAGGAATTGCGCGAACTTTTTCCTATGGTGGCCACAAAGGGAGGTCCCTTACTGATACTGTCCAACATTTCCATGACAAGTTGCTTCTCTTAAAAGATGAAATGAACACGGAGACTGCCAAACAAATGGCAGAAAGTCGCCATCAATTTTTAATCATCTTTCTAAATGAACTAGAAAAGGAACTCTAACAAAAGAGAGTGGGACAGAAATCGGTAATTCGTTAGAATTCGATTTCGTCGTCCCACCTCCGCACAGTTGAGTAGGGCTGTAAAAGCTGATGAAATCAGCGTAGTAGAGCCCACTCAACCACTGCGTCTTGCTCTACAATCCAAAAATAATTGAGAGGCTAGGACTTTTGTCCCAGCCTCTTTCTTTAATCTTGCATCATAGCTAAAAGGTCCTCTCCTGTAGTGGTTGGAAGGATCCGAACTCGTTTGAGGGAATAGAGTCCATCAGCGGAGCTGGCTAGTCCATTTTTAGTGGTGAGGCCTAGTTTGTAGTCAGCTTTCTTGGCTTGGTCGATTGTGACCTGGCTGTAGCGACCAGATGGGTAGACGATAACGCTGGTATTTTGATCCAGCACCTTATCCAGCAGGCGTTTAGAAGCGACCAGCTCATTCTTTTGGGTCTCAAGACTGGAATTGGCTAGGTCTGGATGATTGACCGTATGGCTTTCAAAGGTCAAGCCAGCACTTTTCATCTCTTTGATTTGGTCAAAGGTCAGGACATTTTCTTTTTCCTTTTGGGTAAAGTCCGTGATGATATTGTTAGTGGCGGTCATCTTGTACTTCTTAAGAAGCGGATAGACGATGGTATAGAAATCCTCGACGCCATCATCAAAGGTCAACCAGACATATTTCTTTCCTTTTGGCACTTCATTTTTTGCGAGGATCCGATAGGCTTCCTCAGGTGTCAGGGTGTAATAACCTGCTTTTTTCAGGGCCTTTAGTTGGCTTTCAAAGGTCTCTGGATCGACAATCAGATTGGCATTGGCAGCTTCTGACTCGTCCATATTGTGCACTGAGTGGTACATGAGGATGGGCAGTTTGACCGGCTTTTTCACCCGAGTCCACTCGATAGAGGAACTGTGTTCATCTAGCGAGCGCGTCATGGCAGTGCCGCTGGTATTTCCGTCACTCGGCTGAGTGATCCGCTTGATTAGAAGAAAGCTACAAATAAAGATACAGACCAAGAGGAGGGCATTGATTCCAAGTAGGGCTTTGATTTTTTTAGGTACTCTTCGTTTACTCATAGTGTCACCGTTTTCATTATTTTCTTTATTGTACCACAAATTCTATGTTCTTTTCCAGAACTTGCTACAGGCAGATCCTGTCATGAAAATTCAGAATTTTTAAGGCAATTGGCTGTCAAACGCTCAAGTTTTTGTTATAATGGAGCTACTATAGAAAATTCAAGGAGTCAATAGGATGTCTGTTAAGATTGCCTTACTAGGATTTGGTACTGTTGCTAGTGGCGTACCATTTTTATTAAAAGAAAACCATGAAAAAATCACCCAGGCAGCTCAAGATGAAATCGAGATCGCTAAGGTCTTGGTTCGCGACGATGCGGAAAAGGAAAAATTACAAGCTGCCGGTCATGACTACAACTTTGTGACCAATGTCGATGAGATCATTGAAGACAAGGACATTGCCATCGTGGTCGAATTGATGGGTCGTATCGAGCCAGCGAAGACTTTTATCACCCGTGCGTTGGAAGCAGGCAAGCACGTAGTTTCTGCTAACAAAGACCTTCTTGCCGTTCATGGAAGCGAGTTGCTAGAGATCGCTCAAAAACACCAAGTGGCCCTTTATTATGAAGCTGCCGTAGCTGGTGGGATCCCAATCCTTCGGACCTTGGTAAATTCCCTAGCTTCTGACAAGGTGACCAAGGTGCTCGGTGTGGTCAATGGAACATCTAACTTCATGATGACCAAAATGGTCGAAGAAGGCTGGACCTATGAGGATGCTTTAGCAGAAGCGCAACGTCTTGGTTACGCTGAAAGTGATCCAACCAACGACGTTGAAGGAATAGATGCTGCCTACAAGATGGTGATCTTGAGCCAGTTCGCTTTTGGAATGAATATCCAATTTGACCAAGTAGGTCACAAAGGAATCAGCCAAATCACTCCTCAAGATGTCTCGGTCGCTCAAAGCCTTGGATATGTCATCAAGCTGGTCGGCTCCATCGTTGAAACAGAGTCAGGGATCGCAGCAGAAGTGACACCAACCTTCCTTCCAAAACAGCATCCACTCGCAGGAGTGAACGACGTTATGAATGCAGTCTATGTAGAATCCATCGGTATTGGGGAGTCTATGTACTACGGACCAGGTGCTGGTCAAAAACCAACTGCGACCAGTGTCGTAGCCGACCTCGTTCGCATTGTCCGTCGTCTAAAAGAAGGAACGATCGGTAAAGCCTTCAATGAATACAGCCGCCCTCTTCAATTGGCTAAGCCAGAAGACGTGAAGAACAATTATTACTTCTCAATCAAGGCACCAGATGCGACAGGTCAAATCTTGCGTCTTGCGGAAATCTTTAATGCAGAAGGAGCTTCCTTCAAGCAAATCCTCCAAGAAGACTCAGATGGTCACTATGCAAGTGTCGTCATCATTACTCACCAAGTTAACCAAACACAATTCAAGAACTTGGTTGAAAAATTGGATTCAGAGGCGAATTTCGAACTCTTGAATACCTTTAAGGTCTTGGGAGAATAAGCATGAAAATTATTGTTCCAGCAACCAGTGCCAATGTAGGGCCAGGATTTGATTCTGTTGGGATTGCCGTGACTCGCTATTTGACCATTGAAGTCCTTGAACCAGCAGATGCTTGGTTTATTGAGCATGATCTTGGAGCAGGGATTCCGACAGACGAGAAAAACCTCTTGCTCTCAACAGCCCTTTCTATCTCAACGGATATGCAGCCTCATCGGATCAAGATGACTAGTGAAGTGCCTTTGGCGCGTGGTCTTGGTTCTTCTAGCTCTGTCATTGTCGCAGGGATTGAATTGGCCAACCAATTAGCTAACCTCCAGCTATCAGATGCTGAGAAACTGCGCATCGCGACCGAGATCGAAGGTCATCCGGATAATGTAGCTCCAGCTATCTTTGGGAATATGGTCATCGCGAGCTACATCGGTGAAGATGTCCAATATGTCACAGCTGACTTTCCAACCTGTGACCTTGTGGCCTTTGTACCGAGCTACCAATTGAAGACAAGTGATAGTCGGAATGTCCTACCGAAAGAATGGTCTTATAAGGAAGCTGTTGCAGCTAGTAGCGTAGCCAATGTCGCTATCGCAGCTCTCCTCAAGGGAGATTTACTGACGGCTGGTCGCTCCATCGAGTCTGATCATTTCCACGAACGCTACCGTCAATCTCTTGTCAAAGAGTTTCCTCAGGTCAAAGAAGTCGCGCATGCGCATGGGGCTTACGCCACCTATCTGTCGGGAGCAGGCCCAACGATCATGAACCTCTTAGCGCCAGATCATACAGCAGCCTTTGTCGCAGCTCTCGAAAAACTCGGGCTAGATGGTCAGATTTTCCAACTTAAAATTGACACATTTGGCGTTCGTGTTGAGAAATAAACCTCAATGTAACACAAATGAAAGAAGGATGTATACGAATGTATATGTCCTTTTTGCTTCTCCTATGGTAGAATGGGAATTGTATGGGAAAAAGCTCAAGCTTTCCCGAAAGTTTAGGGGGGAAAACATGAAACCAGAATATTTATATAGCATTGCTACCGATCTTGGGCTGCAATTTGATGGCGAAGCCCGTGTGATGTACGGGGAGCGTGAAGGCTTCTTATTAGTCATTGAAGGCGCTCAAACCAAGAATGTATTTACCATTTCACTCAGTGTGAAACAAGGTTCTGAAGGAGACTTAATCGAAGATAGCGAGATTCTTTGGAATGAACTAAAAGAACAATCAAAAGCCATTAATGCCATCTCTTTTGATGGTTACTTGACCTCGATCGTCGTCAAGGGCGGAATGACCAAAGGGAAGGCTGTCGAAACCTTATGGACAGCAATCCAAGATATTGTTGATTTCTTGCTCAACCACCAATTTGTGCAAGTGAATGCGCAAACGGGTGAGGAAGGACCAATCGGTCTGTATCAAATTGGAGATGCGATCTTTTTAATCGACGATGAAACCTTTAGAGCCTACCAAGCCGAAGTGCAAGATACAGTTGAGGCTTATGAAGCGCGGGAAGAAAACTTCCTTTTAGGGATTGTAGGGGCTGTGATCGGTGTGATCATCGGTGGAGCAGTTGCCCTCTTGGTAGCGCGTCTTGGCTATGTATCTGTTTTAGCAGGGGCTGCCCTCGGTTATTGTACTATCAAAGGTTATGAGATCCTTGGTAAGAAATTGACTAAAAAAGGTGTGGTAGTTTCAGCTATTTTGATGGTCTTGACGGTCTTTTTGGTCAACCAATTAGATTATACTTTGGCGCTCATGAGTGAACTGGATTTGCCATTTGGTATGACCTGGACGATTCTCAATGAAGCGACATTCTCAGGGGACGTCCCAGATAAATTTTACTTGAATCTAGGCTTGCTAGCTGTCTTTACTCTTGGTGGTGCTTGGATTTCGGTCAAATCAGCTCTAGATGGACAAAAGAATCGTGCCATTGCTCGTAAAATTGCATAATGAATGATAAAAGGAAGGCCTGAATATTATAGGTCTTCTTTTGTTTTTTAGGGTCGAAAAATAGTCAAAAATTTGGTATAATAGTTTGTATTTTTATAGAGAGAGAACAGACAGAAAGATGAATGAAAAAATGAATCAAATTCTTGAAGGGATTGATATCCGTTTTCAAGAACCTTTAAAACATTATACCTTCACAAAGGTAGGTGGGAATGCTGAATTTTTAGCCTTTCCTCGCAACCAATACGAATTAAAACGCATCGTTCAATTTGCCAACCAAGAACAAATCCCATGGATGGTCCTGGGCAATGCGTCCAATATCATTGTCCGTGATGGGGGCATTCCGGGATTTGTCATTATGTTTGATCGCTTGCGAGATATCAGTGTGGATGGTTATGTGATCGAAGCAGAGGCAGGAGCTAAACTCATCGACACCACTCATGTGGCATTGCACCATAGTTTGAAAGGCTTCGAGTTTGCTAGTGGCATTCCAGGCAGTGTCGGTGGTGCTGTCTTTATGAATGCGGGAGCCTATGGGGGAGAAATCGCTCATGTCCTAGTATCCTGTAAGGTCTTGACCAAAGACGGGGAGATCGAAACTCTGTCAGCGAGTGAACTAGCTTTCGGTTACCGTCATTCTAAGATTCAAGAGACAGGTGCTGTCGTCATCTCTGCCAAATTTGCTTTGTCACCAGGCAATCACGAGCAAATCAAACAGGAGATGGATCGGTTGACCCATCTTCGTCAGTTGAAACAACCCCTTGAATACCCTTCTTGTGGATCTGTCTTTAAGCGTCCTGTTGGCCATTTTGCAGGTCAATTAATCAGTGAAGCAGGTCTAAAGGGCTATCGAATCGGTGGTGTGGAAGTTTCTGAAAAACATGCCGGCTTTATGGTCAATGTCGATAATGGAACGGCTAAGGACTATGAAGATTTGATCGCCCATGTCATTGAGGCAGTAGAAGCTCACTCAGGCGTCCGTTTAGAACCAGAAGTTCGCATAATCGGCCAAGCCTAAAAGCTTAAGTATTGAAGAACAATTGATTGTGAATCATCGATAGCATCAGTCGGAGAGGGGGTGAGTGCCTATCGATACCGTAAATAGGTGGGGCAGTCTAGTAAGTCCCCGAGAGGTATTGGTGGTCTGACAGGTCTTCCTGTCAGCCGCTGCGTTTTCGTTTGAAAAGCAGTTTGCTAATCGCAGTAAAGAAGGAATTTGTGTGAATTGAAAAAACCAATTATTGAGTTTAAAAATGTTTCAAAGGTCTTTGAAGATAGCGGAACCGTTGTCCTAAAGGATATCAATTTTGAATTGGAAGAAGGGAAGTTCTATACCCTGCTCGGTGCATCTGGATCAGGAAAATCAACTATCCTTAATATTATTGCTGGTCTTTTGGATGCTAGCTCTGGAGATGTCTACCTTGATGGGGAACGGATCAATGATGTCCCTACCAACAAGCGGGATGTCCACACCGTCTTTCAGTCCTATGCCCTGTTTCCGCATATGACGGTCTTTGAAAATGTGGCTTTCCCCCTTCGTTTGAAAAAGCTGGACAAGGCTGAGATTGAACGCCGTGTTTCAGAAGTCTTGAAAATGGTCCAGTTAGCAGGATTTGAAAAACGTTCAATCCAAAAATTATCGGGTGGTCAACGCCAGCGGGTAGCTATTGCCCGGGCTATTATCAATGAACCACGAGTGGTCCTTTTAGATGAGCCTTTGTCTGCACTTGACTTGAAACTTCGGACAGACATGCAGTATGAGTTGCGGGAATTGCAACAACGCTTGGGCATTACCTTTGTCTTTGTTACCCACGACCAAGAAGAAGCCCTTGCCATGAGTGACTGGATCTTTGTCATGAATGAAGGAGAGATCGTCCAATCTGGTACACCAGTAGATATCTATGATGAACCGATCAACCACTTTGTAGCGACTTTTATCGGGGAGTCTAACATTCTAGATGGTCGCATGATCGAGGACTACTTGGTTGAGTTCAATGGAAAACGCTTTGAAGCCGTCGATGGGGGAATGCGTCCAAATGAACCAGTTGAAGTCGTCATTCGTCCTGAAGACTTGCAAATCACCCTTCCTGAAGAAGGCAAGCTTCAAGTGAAGGTGGACACCCAGCTTTTCCGTGGTGTGCATTATGAGATCATCGCCTATGATGATTTGGGAAATGAGTGGATGATTCACTCCACTCGGAAGGCCATCGTAGGAGAAGTTATCGGGCTAGACTTTGAACCAGAAGATATCCACGTTATGCGTCTCAACGAAACCGAAGAAGAATTCGATGCGCGGATCGAAGAGTACGTTGAAGTGGAAGAGCAAGAAGCTGGTTTGATTAATGCCATTGAGGAGGAAAGAGATGAAGAAAACAACCTCTAATCTATTTATCCTCCCCTATTTCTTGTGGATTTTTCTCTTTGTCTTGGCTCCTGTAGTCATGATCATCTTTCAATCCTTTTTTAACGTTGAAGGGCAGTTTTCACTTGAAAACTACAAAGAGTTCTTTACTTCGCAAAATCTGACCTATTTAAAGATGAGCTTTAATTCGGTTCTTTATGCCGGAATTGTCACCCTGGTGACGCTCTTGATCTCCTATCCAACTGCTTACTTTTTGACGCTTCTTAAACACCGGCAGTTGTGGTTAATGTTGATCGTCTTGCCAACCTGGGTTAATCTCTTGCTCAAGGCCTATGCCTTTATCGGTATCTTTGGTCAAAACGGCTCCATCAATAGCTTTTTAAGCTTTCTCGGAGTCGCTCCCCAGCAGATCCTCTTTACCGATTTCTCCTTTATCTTTGTAGCCAGCTACATCGAGTTGCCTTTTATGATCTTGCCGATCTTTAATGTCTTAGATGACTTAGATCCAAACTTGATCAATGCCAGCTATGATTTGGGAGCCAATCGTTGGGATACCTTCCGTCATGTGGTCTTTCCTTTGTCCATGAATGGAGTCCGCTCAGGTGTGCAGTCTGTCTTTATTCCTAGTCTGAGCCTCTTCATGTTGACACGGATGATCGGTGGAAACCGGGTCATTACTTTGGGGACTGCGATTGAACAGCACTTCCTGACTACACAAAACTGGGGAATGGGTTCCACCATCGGAGTTGTTCTGATCCTTGCTATGCTCCTTACCATGTGGGCAACAAGAGAAAGGAGAGAACGATGAAAAAAGTATCCCATTTCTATCTAGGCTTCGTCTTTCTGATCCTCTATCTTCCCATCTTCTATTTGATCTTTTATGCCTTCAATAAAGGGGGAGATATGAATGCCTTCACGGGCTTCACGCTTGAGCATTTCAATGAATTGTTCGCAGATAGTCGCCTGATGCTGATCTTATCAGAGACCTTCCTCTTGGCCTTCTTGTCAGCCTTGATTGCGACAGTGATTGGAACCTTTGGAGCCATTTATATTTACCAATCCAAGAAAAAGTTAGAAGGACCATTGCTCTCCATCAACAACATTCTCATGGTAGCACCAGACGTTATGATCGGGGCCAGCTTCTTGATTCTCTTTACGACGGTGAAGTACCAGCTAGGTTTCCTATCTGTTCTGGCTAGTCACGTGGCCTTCTCGATTCCCATTGTGGTCTTGATGGTCTTGCCACGACTCAAGGAAATGAACCGGGATATGGTCAATGCGGCCTATGACTTGGGAGCTACCCAAGTGCAAATGCTCAAAGAGATCATGTTGCCGTATCTGACACCAGCCATTATTGCCGGCTACTTTATGGCCTTTACCTATTCGCTTGACGACTTTGCCGTGACCTTCTTTGTAACCGGAAATGGCTTTACAACCTTGTCTGTAGAGATCTACTCACGTGCGCGTCAAGGAATTTCCCTCAGTATCAATGCCTTGTCCGCCCTTGTCTTTCTCTTTAGTGTGCTCTTGGTCATCGGTTATTACTTTATTACCCGTGAAAAGGAGGAAGCAGCATGAAAAAACTTTATTCATTCCTAACTGGGATTGTCCTTGTCATTCTGATCCTCTGGGGAATTAGCCACCAGATCGAAGCGAGCATGAATACCAAGAATAGTGACAAGCTGGTCATCTACAACTGGGGAGATTATATCGATCCAGAATTGCTAACGGAATTCACAAAAGAGACAGGGATTCAGGTGCAATATGATACCTTTGATTCCAACGAAGCCATGTACACCAAGATCAAGCAAGGGGGAACCACCTACGATATTGCGATTCCTAGTGAATACATGATTGCCAAGATGATGGATGAACATCTGGTTGAAAAGTTGGACCAATCCAAGATCAAAGGGATGGAAAATATCGATCCAAAACTCTTGAACCAATCGTTTGATCCGGGCAACCAATATTCAGTCCCTTATTTCTGGGGGACCTTGGGGATCGTCTACAATACCAAGATGGTCAAAAATGCTCCGGAACATTGGTCAGATCTCTGGCGTGAAGAATACAGAAATGACATCATGATGTACGATGGTGCGCGTGAGGTCATGGGAATTGGTCTCAATACCTTGGGCTATAGCCTCAATGAAAAGGATCCAAAGAAATTGCAAGAGGCCGTGGATAAACTCTACACCTTGACACCAAACATCAAAGCTTTGGTGGCCGATGAGATGAAAGGCTATATGATCCAAAACAATGCGGCTATTGGGGTTACTTTCTCAGGAGAGGCTAGCCAAATGCTCGAAGCCAATAAGGATCTTCGCTATGTCGTTCCAACTGAAGCCAGCAACCTTTGGTTTGATAACATTGTCATTCCAAAAACCGTGAAAAATAAAGAAGCAGCATATGCCTTTATTAACTTTATGCTTCGTCCTAAAAATGCTTTGAAAAATGCTCTTTATGTTGGCTACTCAACGCCAAATAAAAAAGCCAAAGCCATGTTGCCAAAAGAAATCCAAAATGATCAATCCTTCTATCCAAGCGATGAAACACTGGACCATTTGGAAGTCTATCAACAATTAGGCAAGAAATTGCTTGGAGTTTATAACGATCTTTACCTTCAGGTCAAGATGTATCGAAAATAACACAAAAGGAACCTCCAGGTTCCTTTTTGATTACCTTTAAAAAGCTCTAACTAGTGACTTAGATTGAGATTCAAATGAAAGATGCTATAATAGTAAGGAAAGTGACCGCCTATTTAGTCATGAAAGGAAGGATTGGAGAAAAAAAATGAAGAGACGAGTGGAATTATTTTTAATCATCCTGTTACCGATTCTAGGACTGGTTTTTCTTGGAGGAAAAATCATGACCCTGACCAAAAGGCCGGAGCAGAAGATAACAAGCACTTCTTCAAAGAAAGTTGTACAAAAATCAAAGGAAGAAATAAAAAAAGAGCAAATCGCTTATCTAAAAGAGCACGAGCAAGAAATCGTCGATTTTGTGAAATCCCAAAATCCAAAAGTCGAATCCGTTCAGGTTAATTGGAACAGTATGCAAATTGAAGAGTCTGGGAATGGAACGCCTCAGGGTGGTGGATACAATTTATCTATTTCTGGTAAAATTAATCAATTAGAAAACACAAAATTCTCCGTTGATTTTTACCTAGAAGATCAAAATAGCATACCAACTATCAAAAAAATGGGGATGCTAAATGATATCTATATCGAGGAAAATGGTGGCTGGAAAATTTTTTCCTAAGTAAATAGAAGTATTAGTGTTATTAGGAAACATGAAAAGTAAAATGAATTGTACACTTAAGTTAATATCTTTAATGCTAATTTTCACAATTATTGGAGGTTGTAGTGTAAAGCAAAAAGCTCATACGAAACAAGCACAAACTGCAACCTCTTCCTCCACCAAAGAGGATACAGCAACTGTTACTCAAAGGCAAGTCGACTTTTTAAAAAAACACGAGTCCGAAATTACGAACTACATAAAGTCGAATGATCCAGAAGTTGTTCAAGTCAAGTATGACTGGGATAGTGTGAAAGTAGGAGATAGTGGTGCTTTTACGAAATCTGGATTTGACATCCGTTTAAAGGTCTATGGGGCAAATGATAAGGAACTAAATGGCTATTCATTTTTTATTGTCCCAAAACCAAATGTTGAGAATCCAAGTTCAATTGATTCAATTTCTGGTTCGAATTTTCCTTGATAAAATCAATAGATCATTCTATCTATTAAGAGGGAAAAATTTGAGCTATGAGCCCATAATAGCTCAGGGAATGACGGGTGGACATTTTAAAGAATAATCTGTACAGAATGATAGGAGAACTTATGAAAAGTCGAAAAATCATGATTATAGTTGCTTCAATTATAGCGCTCCTAAGTATAGGTGGATGTACCGTGAAGCATAAAGATGATACCAAACAAGGAAAAACGATTGCTGCTTCATCAATCAAAGAAGACAAAGAAGCCATTAAACAAAAGCAGCTCGCTCACCTCAAAGAGCATGAAAAAGAAATTGTTGATTTTGTGAAAGCCCAAAGTCCGAAAATAGAATCCGTTCAAATATATTGGGATGAAACTCAGTGCGGAGTAGCAGGGAATGGAACACCTCAAGGTGGTGACGAAATGATTCTCATTTTTGGTGGATTTAATCAAAATCCTGAATCGAGTTGGCGAGTTGATGTAGTCGTGGAAGATGGAAAAATTAATTTAAAAATGATGTCTTTGGGCCAATCCTTAAGGATAGGTGGAAGAATTTTCGAATAAATAAGTTGATAGATAAATTCGAAGTGAGTAGATTGGAGAGAATTAAATGAAGAGACAAATGGAACTATTTTTGATCATTTTGTTACCGATCCTAGGACTGGTTTTTCTTGGAGGAAAAATTATGACCCTGGCCAAAAGACCCGAACAGAAGATAACGACCTCATCTTCAAAGAAAGTCGTACAAAAACCAGAAGGAGACATAAAAAAAGAACAACTGGACTACCTAAAAGAACACGAACAGAAGGTTATTGATTTAGTCAAAGCACAAAATTCAAAAGTTGAATCCGTTCAGATTGATTGGGATCAGACACAATGGAGTGATGGTGGACTGACAACTCCTGAATATTATATGAATGTTTTTGGACGTATAAATAATATTGAAGAATCGGGTTGGGGAGTAGATATCCCAATTAATGATGACAATACATTGAATCTAGATGAGATGTATATAGGATCCGACATTAACATAGGGGGAAGATTATTTGAGTAATTTGAACTTAAAATGATAGGAAAAAACGTGCTATGTGTAAGTAATAGACCATTAGTCTAGATCGTAACCAACGTCATAACTCTTTAATTTAAAACTTTGATAATCAAAAGTAAAGAATTAATTAACTCATGTTTTAAAAAGCTCTATGTAGTGAGATAACTTGATTTTCAAACTATAAATGCTATAATAATTAAAATAATATTCATCTAGTTTTCAATCTTAGAATAGAAAATAGCAGATAAATAGTATGAGTTGAACAAATGACTATTACAATGAGTTTGTTAAGAGAAATGACAGGTGGAAATTTTAGAGAATAATCTGTACAGAATGATAGGAGGACTCATGAAAAGTCGAAAAATCATGATAATAGTTGCTTCAATTGCAGTGTTGCTAAGTATAGGAGGATGTACCGTGAAACATAAAGATGATACAAAACAAGGAAAAACGATTGCTGCTTCATCTACGAAAGACCTAAAGGAAGATGAAGAAACTATAAAGAAAAAACAACTGGACTATCTAAAAGAACACGAACAGGAGATTGTTGATTTAGTCAAAGCACAAAATTCAAAAGTTGAATCCGTTCAGATTGATTGGGATCAGACACAATGGAGTGATGGTGGACTGACAACTCCTGAATATTATATGAATGTTTTTGGACGTATAAATAATATTGAAGAATCGGGTTGGGGAGTAGATATCCCAATTAATGAGGATAATACATTAAATTTAGATGAGATGTATGTAGGATCCTACATTAGAGTAGGGGGGAAATTATTTGACTAATTGAAATTTAAAAAGTTTTGATAATCTATATGCTTCATTAGCAGAATCAGCTTACAGAGATAGACCAAATAAGTTTCCATATGAACAATTGGATCCGGAAAGTCGAAAAAAATTTGATTCAGGGAAATCCATTGAATTTAATTTCTCCATAGATGCAAAAGATAAGGATGGACAGATAACTAAAGGTGGCGGTACGGATCTACCGAATGGTGGCAATGTTTATCTTCAACCGGATAATAAAAAGTTGTTAGAGGATGAAGAAACTGGATACCACGCTTATTATGTCACAGATACTGATACGATCAACGCGAATACGCACCAGACTTATTTTTCGATTCGTGGAAGTGATGGTTTTGGAATTAATTTACCACAAATCAAAAAAGGTAATTTTAAGGAATTTAACTATCAAGATTGGATCAATAATGATGCTGCTTTTGCACTTACGGATGCGATTGTTCCCCAAGCACAATATGCTACAAAAGGGATGAAAGCAAAGATCACTGAATTAGAAGAAAAAGCTGCCCCGGATGCTAAAATGGATGTAACGGCTCATTCGCTTGGAACAATGGTATCCGTACAAGGTTTGGCAGGATTATCTGAATCAGAATTGAATCACGTTGGAAAAGCAGTTCTTTTTGATGGCCCAGATACAACAGCGAGTTTAAAAAAAGCTGGGTATAGTGATGAAAAACTGAAATTATTGGATAAAAAAATTGTTTATTATGTCAATCCTTTTGACCCAGTTAGCATGCTCAATCGGGATAAACCATGGGATCAACAACTTGGTCAAGTTAATGTAGTTGTCCCAATTAAGTATACTAGTATGATGGACAAGTATTCTTCTCACGATTTTGGTGCCTATCAAATAGACAGTTATGGGAATATCCTAACGGCATCGGAATCCTATCATCCAGAGTTGTTAGTTGCTGGCCAGAGACTTGCTAAGCTGAACAGAAGAACTATAGATAATCTGAAGAAGTATTTTCCTGAGGAAGCAATTGAACGCTTTGTGACAATGAAACCAGAGGTATTTCAAAAACTTGCTTCATTGTTACATGAAGCATTAAAAGATCCTTGGAATCATAAGACAGAAATTTATTTAATATTTCGTGACGGATTTGGTATTGGTATCACTGATGCCACGAAAATAATTGCTAATATACCTTCAATTGCTTCAGGACTTTCAGAATATTTACAAGAATATGCTAAAATTATAAAAGATGCCCAGAAAGCTTCTTTGGAATGGGATCGAAAAAATTTAGACCTCAAGAATCCCAATAATTTGCACAACAAAATTAAAAGTGCTGGGAGCTATGCGGAGCGAATCTTACTTCGCACAGAATTGTTATATGCAGCAGTTCAATTGGCAGATGCAGATATTGAGCAGAAGGTGTCAGAAACAGAGAAAATGATCACGACTGCGGAAGAAAACATAAAAATAGAGGTTGAATTATCTAGAAATGTTATTTTTGGATTGGGATGGGCATTGTCAGCAAGTGAAAGAGAAAGTTTAATGACTGACTTGACTTTTGAACATTTGTGGGATAGCGGAATTGCGGAGACCGATAAAAGTAATTTAAAGAACTACAAAGAAAAAATGAGTGGCTTCTCAAAGAGTATGATTCAATGTGCGCAGAAACTTGTAGAGGTTGATGAACAAGGCGCAGCTGATATTTTTGGATCCCTATCATAAAAGAAGGAGGAAACGATGCCAATAAGTTTACCGTTTATGAATGAAAAAATACTGGAAGGACTGAAAGCACAACAGAGATTGGCAATAAAAGCGGCTGTTGTAGTAGCAGTGAACACTATAAAGCTAAAGAATATATCTCTCCAAGCAAGACTGCATATAAAAGCAGAGGAATTAGAAAACTATGCAAAAAAGACTTACAGTGAAAATATCACAGATGGTCTTGAAGGACAAGCCGCAACTGCGGCAAAAAACTATTTGTCTAAAGTGAGCAAACCAGAACTTACTAGTCCGCTAAGAAATTGAGAATTGACAGAAGATGAAGGAAGATCTTTATAAATTAGAACTTGAATTTGATAGCAAAATGAAACAGTTAAAGAAAAAAGAGGAATCTCTTGAAGAAGATCTCTCTTATTTTCTACAGCAAACGGACCAGTTGAAAGAAGAAGTCTATCGCATGGCAGAAGGTGAGTTACCTGCAGAAGTTCATACTTATTTTTTCCAAATGGATGAAAATAGTGAACGATTTCGACGTGACGTCTTTGAACAATTGGATCAAATCCAGGAAGAGCGCTCAAAGCTCAAATGGGAGTATGACAATGAAATAGATGCATTCTATAAAAATCAGAAAAAGCTGGAATCGAAATCCAAAAAAAATCAGTAAGGTTGTGCTTACTGATTTTTTAGTTGGATCCAGATGATGCTGTATCTGCGCCACTGTCTGTTGCGGTGGAACCTTGATCTTGCGCTGCAGATGAACTAGTTTCTGTAGCAGATGAGTTATTGGTTTCTTTCTGAGAACTTGTCTCTGTATTGCTTGAATCGGTTTGCGTGTTGGTATTTGTGTTGGTATCTGTCGCGGTGGAGTCAGAACTTTTATCGTGAACCACGACGACGCTGGTGCTACTAGATGGTTTGTCTTCTGTCTTTTGATTGTCTTTATTGAGCAGGCTCATAATAGTAAAGGAAGTGACGATAATCCCTAAAAGACTAGCAATTGTAGCTACAACCGTTTGAAATACGGATAGGCCTTGTTTGACTTTTTCACCACGTGAGGGTCTAGAATCTGTAGTATCCTCAGGTTTTTGGTTTTTGTTGCTTCTTGAATATTGTGACATGTTCATTCTCTTTCTATCAAAAATTGTTTTTTAACACTTTCCTATTATAAGTCATTTTCTGAAAAATGTCTAAAAAGAACTGAATTTTATGGAGTGATTTTACTTCATCTCTCTTTATCAAATCCTTGTCCCAAGCGGTTAGAAATGATAAAATAGAAGCTACGTAAAAAGAAAGTGATGGATGCGTAGGACATGATTTATTTTGACAATTCAGCAACGACCAAACCTTATCCAGAGACCCTTGCGACCTATACAGAAGTAGCCACTCGGATCTGGGGCAACCCTTCTAGTTTGCACAATCTAGGTAGTCAAGCTACTCGTATTTTGGAAGCTTCTCGGAAACAAATTGCGGAGCTAATTGGCAAGAAAGCTGAGGAAATTTACTTCACGTCTGGTGGGACCGAAGGGGACAACTGGATCATCAAGGGTGTCGCTTTTGAGAAAGCTCCTTATGGCAAGCATATCATTGTCTCTGACATCGAGCATCCCGCTATCAAGGAGTCCGCTGCTTGGTTAAAGACGCAGGGATTCGAAGTGGATTATGCTCCAGTGGATGCGCGTGGCTTTGTCAAAGTGGATGCCTTGGCTAGTCTTCTCCGTCCAGATACGACCTTGGTCTCTGTCATGGCCGTCAACAATGAGATTGGCTCCATCCAGCCCATCCATGAAATTGCGGCTCTCCTTGAGGATCGCCCAACGATTAGTTTCCATGTCGATGCTGTTCAAGCTTTAGCCAAGGTAGCAACAGAAGTTTATCTACCAGAGCGCGTGGACTTTGCGACCTTCTCTAGTCACAAATTCCATGGTCTTCGTGGAGTTGGCTTTGTCTACATCAAAGAAGGCAAAAAGATCACCCCTATCTTAACCGGAGGTGGTCAAGAAAAAGAAATGCGCTCGACAACTGAGAATGTGGCAGGCATCGCAGCAACCGCAAAAGCCCTACGCTTAGCTATGGAAAACCAAGAAGCTTTTGCCAGTAAGACCCAGCAGATGAAAGAAGTGATCCGCAAAGAATTGGCCAACTATCCAGATGTCACTGTCTTTTCTGGTGAGGATCACTTTGCCCCTCACATCTTGACTTTCGGGATCAAGGGAGTTCGTGGTGAAGTAGTGGTCCATGCCTTTGAAGAGTTTGATATTTACATCTCGACCACCAGTGCCTGCTCGTCCAAGGCTGGAAAACCAGCTGGAACCTTGATTGCCATGGGAGTGGACAAGAGCATCGCTCAGACAGCAGTTCGCCTCAGTCTCGATCTTGAAAATGACATGAGCCAAGTCGAGCAATTCTTGACCAAGTTCAAACTGATTTACGAACAAACACGAAAAGTACGTTAATTTTAGAAGGAAATCAACATGACCTTAACCTATTCAGAAATTATGATTCGCTATGGAGAGCTTTCTACTAAAGGGAAGAACCGCATGCGTTTCATCAATAAACTTCGCAATAATATCCAAGATGTTTTATCTATTTATCCGGCTGTCAAAGTGACAGCGGACCGCGATCGGGCCCATGCTTATCTACATGGGACGGATTATGAGCCGGTGGCTGAATCCCTCAAGCAAGTTTTTGGAATCCAAAATTTTTCACCTGTTTACAAGATTGAAAAATCAGTACCAGCCTTAAAAGCGGCAGTGCAAGAGATTATGAAGGAGATATACAAGGACGGCTTGACCTTTAAAATCTCAAGTAAGCGAAGTGACCATACCTTTGAACTCGATAGCCGCGAACTCAATCAAACCTTGGGTGGTGCTGTCTTTGAAGCCATTCCAACCATTCAGGCTCAAATGAAAAAACCAGATATCAACTTGCAAGTTGAAATTCGAGAAGAAGCAGCCTACATCTCTTATGAAACCATTAAGGGAGCTGGTGGCCTTCCTGTTGGTACATCTGGCAAAGGGATGCTCATGCTATCTGGTGGGATCGACTCTCCAGTAGCTGGCTACTTAGCCTTGAAGCGTGGGGTGGATATCGAGGCCGTTCACTTTGCGAGCCCCCCTTATACCAGCCCAGGTGCCTTGAAAAAAGCCCATGACTTAACACGGAAGTTGACCAAGTTTGGAGGAAATATCCAATTTATCGAGGTGCCCTTCACAGAGATCCAAGAGGAAATCAAGGCAAAAGCGCCAGAAGCTTACCTCATGACCCTGACCCGTCGCTTTATGATGCGCATCACAGATCGAATTCGCGAGGTTCGCGGTGGTTTGGTCATTATCAATGGTGAAAGCTTAGGACAAGTGGCTAGTCAAACCTTAGAGAGTATGCAGGCCATCAATGCGGTAACCAATACACCAGTTATCCGTCCGGTGGTGACCATGGACAAGTTGGAAATCATCGATATTGCCCAAGCCATCGATACTTTTGAAATCTCTATCCAACCGTTTGAAGACTGTTGTACCATCTTTGCACCAGATCGTCCAAAGACGAATCCGAAACTCAAAAATGCAGAGCAGTATGAGCAACGGTTGGATGTGGAAGCCTTAGTTGAGCGAGCTGTAGCAGGCATCATCGTAACAGAGATTACTCCAAAAGTGGAGAAAGACGAGGTCGATGACCTGATTGAGGATTTGCTATAGGAGAGACTGGGCGTATCCAGCCTCTTTTTCTAACCAACTTAAAGGAGACAAGATGAAAAAAATTATCGTATTAATGACAAGTTTGCTTCTGTTGACAGGCTGTGTCAAAGTATCGTTTACTGGCCCGAAAAAAGAAGAGAAGACTAGCCAATCAAGCAATAGAAAAAAAGAACCCCTCACATTTGTCAGGGCCGAGCAGTATAAAGACCAGGACAACGAAGTCTTGGAAGCGTCTGAGAAATTTATCAAGGAACATCCAACGCTTGGAGAAGCTGGAAAATTATTTGTCTTTTTTCCAGGATATACCTTTGGAAATGAGGAAAATCGCTTCGCCTTATTCTTTATTGTGAATCGTACCACCACAACCATCGATCGTGATGGATCCTTTGTCCTGAATTTGGAATATGATGGAGAGCCACTTTTTAAAGATGTCACAGTTGACTATGAAGTGAGCGAATCGGGTGTGTTAAAACCCAATACTGCTGCAGCGATTCCGATAAAAATTACTAAGGAACAAGAAGAAAAAATGAAGGGGATGAACGATTCGTCTAAAGCCAAAATGAGCTTTAATGACTTTAAATTTAAGGATAAGTAGATGAAGAAGTCGGACTGACAAGCGATCTTAAAATAAAAGATATAAAATAATCGCTTTTATAAAAGAAATTCGTTTTCAAAGCGCAAAAATACTTGTCTTTGTCTGATAGAAGTGATATACTAAGAGAGTTGACTATGCACATGCCTGTGCAACCGCTCGAACATCGTCGCTCATTTCCATGAGAGTAAGTGGTTCGTCCCACGATGCTAGGCGAGTCTTCACAAAAATACGGGGAAACCCAAAAATACATAGGAGGTGCATAATGAGCACATACGCAATCATTAAAACTGGCGGAAAACAAGTTAAAGTTGAAGTTGGTCAAGCTATCTACGTTGAAAAATTGAACGTCGAAGCTGGTCAAGAAGTTACATTTAACGAAGTTGTTCTTGTTGGTGGTGAAAACACTGTTGTCGGAACTCCACTTGTTTCAGGAGCTACTGTTGTTGGAACTGTTGAAAAACAAGGAAAACAAAAGAAAGTTGTTACTTACAAGTACAAACCTAAAAAAGGTAGCCACCGTAAACAAGGTCACCGTCAACCTTACACTAAAGTTGTCATCAACGCTATCAACGCTTAATTATTAGGAGAACACATGATACAAGCAGTCTTTGAACGAGCCGAAGATGGCGAGCTGAGGAGTGCAGAAATCACTGGGCACGCTGGAAGCGGTGAATATGGCTTTGATGTCGTGTGTGCATCGGTTTCGACTCTAGCCATTAACTTTGTCAACTCTGTTGAGAAATTTGCAGGCTACGAACCGGATCTAGAATTAAACGAAGAAGAAGGTGGCTTCCTTCGGGTCACAATCCCGACAGATATTCCACCACATCAAAGAGAAATGACCCAACTATTCTTTGAATCATTTTTCTTAGGGATGGCAAACTTATCGGAGAACTCTTCAGAGTTCGTCCAAACAAGAGTTATCACAGAAAACTAACATGGAGGAAAACAATTATGTTGAAATTGAATCTTGCTAACTTGCAACTTTTCGCCCACAAAAAAGGTGGAGGTTCTACATCAAACGGACGTGATTCACAAGCAAAACGTCTTGGAGCTAAAGCAGCTGATGGACAAACTGTAACAGGTGGATCTATCCTTTACCGTCAACGCGGTACACACATCTACCCAGGTGTGAACGTTGGACGTGGTGGAGACGATACTTTGTTCGCAAAAGTTGAAGGCGTAGTACGCTTCGAACGTAAAGGTCGCGATAAAAAACAAGTTTCTGTTTACCCAATCGCAAAATAAAAAGGTTCAGTGAACCTTTTTATCCCGAGCCTTGAAATATTAAGGTGAGGAAGCTAGAAATAGCATAAATCAAAGCTTTCCGGATTGACGGAAGGCTTTTTTCTTTTATTTATTCAAAAATATCGTGTTTACTCTTGTTAATATAATGTTTGAATTTGTGTTTTTTGAAAAATGTAGTATAATAGAGACAAATATAGTAGGAATGGAAGTAGTACCATGAAAGATAGCAGACATGTTGAAATTCTTCAGGAACTGGATCGAAAAAGTGTGGTATCGGTCAAAGAACTCAAGGAACTTTTTGGGGTGACAGATATGACCATTCGTCGCGATCTGATTGATCTTGAAAAACAAGGTCTTTTAGTTCGTGTACATGGTGGGGCCCACAAAAAAGTCAAAGATAGCTTATTAGAAGCTTCTCACAGTGAAAAAAATCTGATCAATATTGATGAGAAACGAAGCATTGCCAAAAAATGTGCAGACTTGATCGAAAATGGGGATACCGTCTTTATTGGCTCTGGTACAACAACAGACTTTATCGGAGATTATTTGGAAGGGAAAGAAATTAGCATCGTCACCAACTCCCTGCCTATTTTTGAGAAGCTCAAGGATTTCCCGAATTATGACTTGATATTAGTTGGTGGTCGCTACCGGGTAAAGACACAAACCTTTGTCGGTCAATTTGCCAATAAACTTTTGAAAGAAATCAAGGTTTCTAAGGCCTTCATCGGGGTCAATGGGATCGATGGGCATAGTGTCTCCACAGCCAATGAAGAAGAAGGAAATGGCAATGCCATTATTCTGAACAATGCGATAGAGAAATATGTGGTAGCTGATAACAGCAAGTTTGATAGTTATTCCTTCTACAGTTTCTATCGTGTGGAAGATCTAAATGCCATTATTACCGATGATAGTATTCCAAAGAAAATCAAAGACAAATACGCCTTGTATACGAAAATCATATAAAACAAAGTGAGGCTGGGACAAAAGTCCTAGCCTCTCAAT
>NZ_KV794418.1:55039-98982 GCF_001808745.1 Streptococcus sp. HMSC057G03 | reverse complement strand
TAACGAATTACCGATTTCTGTCCCACTCTCACTTTTTACTTTTTTAAGGATGTTAGAAAATGACGGTTAGGAAGCGCTTTAAAGATGAATATAAACAAAAATAAACAAAATACGACAAAAAATGATTGACAATCAATCAATATAGTGATATACTCTAACCATAAAATAAATAGTTAGATAAGGAGGTGGCAACAATGGGATTAAATCAACTCTTTAACAAAGATCTTGTATTTTGCCTACATGCCAAGGATCAAACAGATCTCTTTGAGCAGGTAGCAAGCTTATTGGAAGAGCGACAGATTGTGACACCAACCTATCGTTCCGCTTTGATTGAGCGTGAAAAGTCTTTCCCGACTGGATTAGACATGGAATTTCTTGGTAAAGACTTACCAAATGTGGCGATCCCGCACACAGACATTGTCCATAATCTCACTGAGAATGTGGTCGTGGTTCGTTTGGATCAACCCGTAACCTTCCATAATATGATTGCTCCAGATAAGGAAGTTCAAGTTTCGCTTTTATTCTTCATTATCAACAATTCAAGCTCTAGCCAAACCAATATTTTGGCCCAGCTGATGGATTTCTTTACATCCAATGGAAATCTCGAAGCTCTATCAAAATTAGATAGTGAAGATAAGCTTTATCAATACATTACGGAAACTATTTCCTAAAACATTCGTAAATATTTATAATGGAGGACATCCAAATGATTAAAATTTTAGCTGCCTGTGGTGCAGGTGTTAACTCTAGCCACCAAATTAAGAATGCGTTGGAAGAAGAGTTGTCAAACCGTGGTTATGATGTGCGTTGTGACGCTGTCATGGTCAAAGATGTCAATGAAGATTTGATTTCAGGTTATGATATCTTTACTCCAATTGCTGCAACTGATTTGGGATTTGATCCTGGTATTCCAGTGGTAGAAGCAGGACCAATTTTATTCCGTATTCCAGCGATGAGTGCGCCAGTCTTTGATAACATCGAAGCTGCCATTAAAGAACATGGATTAAGTTAATATTTTTTTAAACAAGTTTGTAAGCGTTATCCAATGATAAAATTGGGAACACTTTATGCCGTAAATTACAAAAAAATTATAAATCGGGAGGATTTATTATGAATGGCATTATTGATTTTGCCAATAAATTTTTCAAACCCATCCTAGACATGGGTGCTCCGATCATCATGTTGATCGTCTTGACTTTATTGGCTCTCTTGTTTGGAGTGAAATTCTCTAAAGCCCTTGAAGGTGGTATTAAACTTGCCATCGCCCTTACTGGTATCGGTGCCATCATCGGTATGTTGAATGGAGCTTTCTCAGCGTCTCTTGCAAAATTCGTTGAGAACACAGGTATTCAATTGAATATCACTGACGTTGGTTGGGCGCCTCTTGCGACCATCACTTGGGGGTCTGCCTGGACACTTTACTTCTTGTTGATTATGTTGATCGTCAACGTTATCATGCTTGCGATCAAGAAGACTGATACACTTGACGTCGATATCTTCGATATCTGGCACTTGTCTATCACTGGTCTTTTGATCAAATGGTATGCGGACAACAACGGTGTCAGCCAAGGTTTATCACTCTTCTTGGCAACTCTTGCAGTTGTCCTTGTAGGGATTATGAAAATCATCAACTCAGACTTGATGAAACCAACATTTGATGATTTGTTGAATGCACCAAGTTCATCACCTATGACTTCAACTCACATGAACTACATGATGAACCCAATCATCATGGTCTTGGATAAAATCTTTGACAAATTCTTCCCAGGTCTTGATAAATACGACTTCGACGCTGCTAAGTTGAACAAGAAGATCGGTTTCTGGGGATCTAAATTCTTTATCGGTTTCCTTCTTGGTATCGTCATCGGTATCATGGGTACTCCACATCCAGTAGCTGGTGTCCCAGATGCTGCCAAATGGGAATTGGTTATTAAAGGTTGGTTGAGCCTTGGTTTGACTGCCGGTGTCTGCTTGGAATTGTTCTCATTGATCGGTTCTTGGTTCATCGCAGCGGTAGAACCATTGTCACAAGGTATTACAAACGTTGCTACTAAACGTCTTCAAGGACGTAAATTCAACATCGGTTTGGACTGGCCATTTATCGCTGGTCGTGCTGAAATTTGGGCTTGTGCCAACGTACTTGCACCAATCATGTTGATCGAAGCAGTGCTTCTTTCTAAAGTCGGAAATGGTATCTTGCCACTTGCAGGTATCATCGCTATGGGTGTGACTCCAGCCTTGTTGGTTGTAACACGCGGTAAATTGATCCGTATGATCATCTTCGGAAGCCTTCTCTTGCCACTCTTCCTTCTTTCAGGAACATTGATTGCACCATTTGCAACTCAATTGGCTAAGAGTGTTGATGCCTTCCCTAAAGGGGTAGCTTCTACTCAATTGATCACTCACTCAACTCTTGAAGGACCAGTTGAAAAATTGCTCGGTTGGACAATCGGTAACGCAACAACTGGTGATATCAAAGCTATCCTTGGTGTAGTTGTCTTCTTGGCATTCTATATCGGAATCTTCGCTTGGTACAGAAAACAAATGATCAAACGTAACGAAGAATATGCTGCAAATGCAAAATAATCATCACATGTAGTTTGAAAACTGACACCATATCTTTTCTAGATATGGTGTTTTTATTTTAAAAAATGTTCGAAAATAAACAATTAAATGTTGACTTTCGTTCGAAATAGGTGTAATATAATATCAAAAGTAAGAAAATGTTTCTTTGTGAAAAATTAACAACAGGAATATTTGCTGAAACAAACAAAAGGAGGACAGGACATGTCTATTGTAATTGGTGCAGATGCTGCAGGATTAAGATTAAAAGATCTCGTGAAAGAGTTTCTTGTAAAAGAAAACTTCGATGTTGTAGATGTAACCGCTGAAGGTCAAGATTTTGTAGATGTGACACTTGCAGTTGCGAGCGAAGTGAACAAAAACGATCAAAATCTTGGAATCGTGATTGATGCTTATGGAGCTGGTCCATTTATGGTTGCGACTAAAATCAAAGGAATGGTGGCAGCAGAAGTTTCAGATGAACGTTCTGCTTATATGACACGTGGACACAACAATTCTCGAATGATTACCATGGGAGCTGAAATTGTTGGAGATGAATTGGCGAAAAACATTGCCAAAGGCTTCGTCAATGGTAAATACGACGGTGGCCGTCACCAAATCCGTGTTGATATGTTGAATAAGATGTGCTAATGAGAGGAGAATTCAAATGAGAATTGCAATTGGTTGTGATCACATTGTGACAAATGAAAAAATGGCTGTTTCTGATTTTTTGAAATCAAAAGGATACGAAGTGCTCGACTTTGGGACTTATGACCATACACGTACCCACTATCCAATCTTTGGTAAGAAAGTCGGTGAAGCCGTAGCAAGTGGCCAAGCAGATCTTGGAGTTTGTATCTGTGGTACTGGTGTTGGGATTAACAATGCGGTTAACAAAGTACCAGGTATCCGTTCTGCCTTGGTACGCGATATGACAACTGCTCTTTATGCAAAAGAAGAATTGAACGCAAATGTCATCGGGTTTGGTGGTAAAATTACGGGTGAATTGCTCATGTGCGATATCATTGAAGCATTCATTCACGCTGAATACAAACCAACTGAAGAAAATAAAAAATTGATCGCTAAGATCCAACATGTGGAAACCCATAATGCTCATCAAGCGGATGCTGATTTCTTTACAGAATTCCTTGAAAAATGGGACCGTGGTGAATACCACGACTAAGAGGTGACGTATGATATTAACGGTCACGCTGAACCCTTCGATTGATATTTCTTATCCTTTGGATGTACTCCAGTTGGATACAGTCAATCGTGTGGCTGAGGTGAGTAAGACAGCTGGTGGGAAAGGTCTCAATGTTACCCGTGTACTTTCTGAGATTAAGGATCCAGTGGCAGCGACTGGCCTACTTGGTGGTCGAACGGGGCAATTCATTCTCGATCATTTAGGAGAAGGAATAGAGGAACGTTTCTTTGAAATTGCTGGAGATACACGTAATTGTATCGCCATCCTTCACGAAGGCAAGCAAACAGAAATCTTAGAAAAAGGTCCAACCATTTCTGAGAAAGAAGGGCAAGACTTTGTCGACCATTATCGTCACTTGGTTGAACAAGTAGAGGTTGTAGCCATCTCTGGAAGTCTTCCTGCTGGTTTACCAGTGGACTACTATGCTAGCCTTGTCAAGGTTGCAAGCGAAGCAGGAAAACCAGTCGTACTCGATTGCTCGGGAGCTTCTTTAGAAGCTGCCATTCAAGCAGCTGTTAAGCCTACGGTCATTAAACCAAACAATGAAGAATTATCACAGTTGTTAGGAAAAGAAGTGAGTAAGAATGTGGAAGACTTAAAAGAAGTTCTTCAGGATTCTCTCTTTGATGGCATCGAATGGGTGATTGTCTCCCTTGGTGCAAATGGCGCTTTCGCTAAGCATGGGGATGTCTTCTATAAGGTAGATATTCCTAAGATTGCTGTCGTCAATCCAGTCGGATCTGGTGATTCGACTGTTGCAGGGATTGCATCTGGTCTCTATCATCATGAGAGTGACGCAGACTTGCTCAAGAAAGCAAATGTTCTTGGAATGTTAAATGCGCAAGAAGCAAAAACAGGACATGTCAACATGGGGCACTATGATGCCTTGTATCAACAATTAATCGTAAAAGAGGTATAAAATGGTATTAACAGAACAAAAACGCAACTATTTGGAACGTCTTAGTACAAAAGACGGTGTTATTTCAGCTTTGGCCTTCGACCAACGTGGGGCTTTGAAACGCTTGATGGCCAAATACCAAGACACTGAGCCAACTGTAGCACAAATGGAAGAATTGAAAGTTCTCGTAGCAGATGAATTGACAAAATATGCTTCATCAATGTTGTTGGACCCAGAATATGGTTTGCCTGCTACGAAAGCCTTGGACAAAGATGCTGGTCTCTTGCTTGCATACGAAAAGACAGGCTACGATACATCCAGCACCAAACGCTTGCCTGACTGCTTGAACCTTTGGTCAGCAAAACGCATCAAAGAACAAGGTGCTGATGCTGTGAAATTCTTGCTCTACTATGATGTAGATAGTGCAGAAGAACTCAACCAAGAAAAACAAGCTTACATCGAACGCATTGGTTCAGAATGTGTGGCAGAGGACATTCCATTCTTCCTTGAAATCTTGGCTTATGACGAAGGAATTGCAGATGCAACCTCTGCTGAATATGCGAAAGTGAAACCTCGTAAAGTCATTGAAGCTATGAAAGTCTTCTCAGATCCTCGTTTCAATATCGATGTCTTGAAAGTGGAAGTTCCAGTTAATGTGAACTTCGTGGAAGGATTTGGAGAAGGAGAAGTTGTCTATAGTCGTGAAGAAGCGGCTGCTTTCTTCAAAGAACAAGAAGAAGCAACCAACCTTCCATACATCTACCTCAGTGCAGGTGTATCTGCAAAACTCTTCCAAGAAACCTTGGAATTTGCTCATGCATCTGGTGCAAACTTCAACGGTGTTCTTTGTGGACGTGCGACATGGGCAGGTTCAGTAGAAGCTTACATCAAAGATGGAGAAGCAGCTGCTCGTGAATGGCTTCGTACAGAAGGTCGTCAAAATATTGAAGAATTGAATGCGGTCTTGGCTAAAGTGGCAACACCTTGGACAGAACGCGTGTAAGAAACAAATCGTTATTGCCTCCTAAAGCAACATTTAGAACATTGGAAGGAAGAAATTCCTTCCAATGTTCTTCATTATTTTTAGGCTTTGTTTATTTTTTATAAAAAAATGTTTAAAAATTTTCGCTGTAAGGGTTTACAAAATAAAAAACATATGATAGAATAAGTTCATAAGTTGAATAGCAGTGAGCGTTACTAAGTTAGATTAGGCGTGACCACAAGTAGACTGAACAATTAGTGTAGGCTAGTTTTTTCGGTTGCTTCGTGGTCATTTTTATTTGCTTTTAACAAATTTTACAAAGGAGAGCCTCATGTATCGTATTATCCATCCAATGAACAATAATGTTGCTTTGGTTCAAAATGAACTACAACAAGAGTTGATTGTTATTGGGAGTGGGATTGCATTTGGGAAAAAGAAAAATGATCTAGTAGCTGATGATAAGGTCGAAAAAGTATTTCGTTTAAATACGGATGAGTCAAGAGAAAACTTTATGGCCCTTCTAAAGGATGTTCCTCTTGATTTCATTACAACCACTTATGAAGTGATTGATACCTTGTCTAAGAAATATGCCTATCCTGTTCAAGAATATATCTATGTGACATTAACAGATCACATCTTTTGTTCTTACCAGGCAGTTCAACAGGGAAGATATAAATACAGTGACCTTCCTGATGTGTCTGCTATGCACCCGATTCCCTATAAAATCGCAAAAGAAGCGATTGAGATCTTTCGAAAGCGGCTCTTGGATCAATTTCCTGACGATGAAGTGAATCGCATCGCTTATCATTTCATTAATGCACAAGGGGAAATGATTCATGAGCAAGATCCAGATGTCCAGGACCGACAAGTTATTTTGAAAGCTGTAGAAGAAAAACTAGCTCAAAATGGATTGAAACGGAAAGAAGAAAACAGTCATTTCTATGATCGCTTTATGATCCATCTCAATTATTTCCTAGATTCGCTAGATAAGGGAAGAGAAGATCCAGAAGGTTTGAGCGAGATGGAACAACTGATTCAGCTAAGTTATCCAAAGGCTTATGAGATTAGTCATCAAATCTACCAAACCATCGCTGAACAGACAGGAGCCAAGATATCTCCTAATGAAAAAGTCTATTTAGCCCTTCATATTCAACGTCTATTATAAAAATTTTCAAAAGGTATCATAAGGAGGAACCAACATGAATAAAGAAGAAGTCCAATTACTTGGCTTTGAAATTGTCGCTTATGCCGGTGACGCTCGATCAAAATTAGTGGAAGCCTTAAAAGCTGCTGAAAATGGTGATTTTGCTAAAGCAGAATCCTTAGTAGAAGAAGCAGGGTCTTGTATCGCTGAGGCTCACAAATCTCAAACGACCATGCTAGCGCATGAAGCAGCAGGAGAAGAAATCCCCTATAGCATTACCATGATGCATGGTCAAGACCATCTCATGACAACGATCCTATTAAAAGACGTGATTCACCATCTGATTGAACTATATAAAAGAGGAGCGAAATAATGAATAAACTGATTGAACTGATTGAAAAAGGGAAACCATTCTTTGAAAAGATTTCTCGAAACAAATATTTGCGAGCGATTCGGGATGGCTTTATTGCAGGGATGCCTGTTATCCTTTTCTCATCTATTTTCATCCTAATTGCGTATGTACCAAACGCTTGGGGATTCCATTGGTCTAAAGATATTGAAACTTTCTTGATGACTCCATATAGCTATTCTATGGGCATCTTGGCCTTCTTCGTTGGTGGGACAACGGCTAAGGCTTTGACTGATTCAATGAACCGTGACCTCCCAGCAACCAACCAAATCAACTTCATTTCTACAATGTTGGCTTCTATGGTTGGCTTCTTGCTCATGGCTGCTGAACCTGCTAAAGATGGCGGATTCTTAACAGCATTCATGGGGACTAAAGGGTTGCTAACAGCCTTTATTGCAGCCTTTGTTACCGTTAATGTTTACAAGGTCTGCGTGAAAAACAATGTGACGATTCGCATGCCAGACGAAGTTCCACCAAATATCTCTCAAGTATTTAAAGACTTGATTCCATTCACTGTATCAGTGGTTCTCCTTTATGGACTTGAATTGATTGTTAAGGGCGGTCTCGGTGTAACAGTAGCTGAATCTATCGGTACGCTTCTTGCTCCTCTCTTCTCAGCAGCAGATGGTTATGTTGGAATTACGATCATTTTCGGTGCTTTTGCATTCTTCTGGTTTATTGGTATTCACGGCCCATCTATCGTTGAGCCTGCGATTGCAGCGATCACTTATGCAAATGCCGAAGTCAACTTGAACTTGATTCAACAAGGAATGCACGCTGATAAGATCCTTACTTCAGGTACTCAAATGTTTATCGTTACTATGGGTGGTACTGGTGCGACTCTTGTCGTTCCATTCATGTTCATGTGGTTAACGAAATCAAAACGTAACCGTGCAATTGGACGTGCATCTGTAGTTCCAACATTCTTTGGTGTTAACGAACCAATCTTGTTCGGTGCTCCATTGGTATTGAACCCAATCTTCTTCATTCCATTTATCTTTGCTCCAATTGCAAACGTATGGATCTTCAAATTCTTTGTTGATACCTTGGGAATGAACTCATTTACTTCTAACCTACCATGGACAACTCCTGGACCTCTGGGTATTGTTCTTGGTACGAACTTCCAAGTACTTTCATTCATCCTTGCTGCACTTCTTGTTGTAGTAGACGTGATCATTTACTACCCATTCGTTAAAGTTTACGATGAACAAATTCTTGAAGAAGAACGTTCAGGTAAATCAAACGATAGCTTGAAAGAAAAAGTTGCTGCAAACTTTAACACTGCAAAAGCAGATGCTATTCTTGAAAAAGCTGGTGTTGAAGGTGAACCAGTTCAAAACAATATCACAAAAGAAACAAACGTATTGGTTCTTTGTGCCGGTGGTGGAACTAGTGGACTTCTTGCCAATGCTTTGAATAAAGCTGCTGCAGAATACAATGTTCCTGTGAAGGCTGCTGCTGGTGGTTACGGTGCTCACCGTGAAATGTTGCCAGAATTTGACCTTGTTATCCTTGCTCCTCAAGTAGCTTCAAACTATGAAGATATGAAGGCTGAAACAGATAAACTTGGAATCAAATTGGCTAAGACTGAAGGAGCTCAATACATCAAGTTGACTCGTGATGGTAAAGGCGCTCTTGCATTCGTTCAAGCTCAATTCGATTAACGATAGGGACTGTGAAACAGTCTCCTATCGTAACGGAAATCGCTATGGCGATTTTCCTAATCGACTTGTTAATTCGTCGGTAAAAATATATCGTTTTTACCTCCTCATGTCACAATTCGGTGGCTTGGTACAAGAAGTGAGATGGAGATGGATGGCTCACTAACTCCTCTCCATCTTGCTTTATTTTTATTTTATGATTGAGAAGGGGAAACTTATGTCAAAAACATTACCTAAAGATTTTATTTTCGGTGGGGCAACAGCGGCATATCAGGCTGAAGGTGCAACTCATACAGATGGTAAAGGACCAGTTGCATGGGACAAATACTTAGCAGACAACTATTGGTATACTGCTGAACCAGCAAGTGATTTCTACCATAAATATCCAGTAGACTTACAGTTGGCGGAAGAATATGGCGTAAACGGAATTCGTATTTCTATTGCTTGGTCACGTATTTTCCCAACTGGTTATGGTGAAGTCAATCCAAAAGGGGTAGAATTCTATCATAAGTTATTTGCGGAATGCCACAAACGTCATGTAGAACCATTCGTAACTCTTCACCACTTTGATACTCCAGAAGCTCTTCACTCAAACGGAGACTTCTTGAATCGTGAAAATATCGAACACTTTGTAGATTACGCTGCCTTCTGTTTCGAAGAATTCCCAGAAGTCAACTACTGGACAACCTTCAATGAAATTGGCCCAATCGGTGATGGTCAATACTTAGTAGGTAAATTCCCACCAGGTATTCAATATGACCTTGCCAAAGTCTTCCAATCACACCACAATATGATGGTTTCTCATGCACGTGCTGTGAAATTGTACAAAGACAAAGGCTACAAAGGTGAAATCGGGGTTGTTCACGCCCTTCCAACTAAGTATCCATTGGATCCTAAAAATCCTGCAGACGTACGGGCTGCTGAGTTGGAAGATATCATCCACAACAAATTTATCTTGGATGCAACCTACCTTGGACACTATTCAGATGCAACCATGGAAGGTGTAAACCACATTTTGTCTGTTAATGGTGGTAGCTTGGATCTTCGTGACGAAGACTTTGCAGCACTTGAAGCAGCTAAAGATTTGAACGACTTCCTTGGAATTAACTACTACATGAGTGACTGGATGGAAGCCTTTGATGGTGAAACTGAAATCATCCACAATGGTAAAGGGGAGAAAGGAAGCTCTAAATACCAAATCAAAGGTGTTGGACGTCGTGTAGCTCCTGACTATGTACCTCGTACTGACTGGGACTGGATCATCTACCCTCAAGGTTTGTATGATCAAATCATGCGTGTCAAGAAAGATTATCCAAACTACAAGAAGATCTACATCACTGAAAACGGACTTGGATACAAAGATGAATTTGTGGACAACACGGTTTACGATGATGGCCGGATCGATTATGTGAAACAACACTTGGAAGTCTTGTCTGATGCGATTGCCGATGGGGCAAACGTCAAGGGCTACTTCATCTGGTCATTAATGGATGTCTTCTCATGGTCAAATGGTTATGAAAAACGCTATGGTCTCTTCTATGTTGATTTCGATACACAAGAACGTTATCCTAAGAAATCGGCTCATTGGTACAAGAAAGTAGCAGAAAGCCAAGTGATTGAATAAGGATCAACTGGAACTGTTTTAGTTCCAGTTTTTTATTTTCACTTGATGAAGGTCTCTTAAACGCATCTCTTCTTTCAGCCCCTAATTTATGGTATAATAGATCGATACTGTAATAAGGAAAATAGAATGAATATACAACAATTACGATATGTAGTGGCGATTGCCAATAGTGGTACTTTTCGTGAAGCTGCTGAAAAAATGTATGTGAGTCAGCCGAGCTTGTCCATATCCGTCAGAGATCTGGAAAAGGAACTGGGCTTTAAAATTTTTCGTCGAACTAGTTCGGGGACATTTTTGACCCGTCGGGGAATGGAATTTTATGAAAAAGCGCAGGACGTGGTTAAGGGGTTTGATATTTTTCAAAATCAATATGCCAGTCCTGAAGAAGAGAAGAAAGAATTCTCTATTTCTAGTCAACACTATGACTTCTTGCCGCCTTTGATGACGGAATTCTCGATCCGCTATCCGGAAAATAAAAACTTCCGCATCTTTGAGTCAACGACGGTCCAAATTTTGGATGAAGTAGCTCAAGGGCATAGTGAGTTGGGGATTATTTATCTCAACCGTCAAAATACCAAGGGAATTATGCAACGGGTCGATAAATTAGGGCTTGAAGTAGTGGATTTGATTCCTTTTCAGACTCATATTTACCTTCGCAAGGGACACCCTCTGGCTAAGAAGAAAAAACTGGTCATGGAAGATCTAGCTCAGTTGCCAACTGTTCGCTTTACCCAAGAAAAAGATGAGTACCTCTATTATTCAGAGAACTTTGTCGATACCAGTTCGAGCTCCCAAATGTTCAATGTAACCGACCGGGCTACCTTGAATGGGATCTTGGAGCGGACAGATGCTTATGCGACAGGATCAGGCTTTTTAGATAGCCAGTCCGTGAATGGCATCACCGTTATTCCTTTGGAAGATAACCTGGACAATAAAATGGTCTATGTCAAACGCGAAGAGATGGATCTCTCTCCTGTAGCAGAGAAGTTTGTCGAGGTTATGGTAGAATATTTTGATCAAAAGAGGTAAGAAATGAAGAGAAAAACAATGGTCCCAGTAGCGATCGTCCTTTTGGTCCTACTGGATCAGCTGGTCAAATGGTATGTGGTGAAGAACATTCCACTGGGTGTCGTCAAGTCTTTTATTCCCCATGTGGTTAGTCTGACCTATCTTCAAAACACAGGTGCAGCTTTTTCGCTTCTTGAAAATCAGCAATGGTTCTTTACACTCATCACTCTAGTCGTGATGGTAGGGGCCTTTTACTATCTTTATAAGCACCTCAAAGGTTCGCTTTGGATGGTGACAGGCTTGACCTTGGTTATTGCAGGTGGCTTGGGGAATTTTATCGATCGCCTGCGTCAGGGATTTGTAGTCGATATGTTCCACCTGGACTTTATGAATTTTGCCATTTTTAATGTAGCAGATAGCTATTTGACAGTTGGAGTTTTCTTGCTCCTGATCCTGATGTTGAAAGAGGAAACGCATGGAAATTAAAATCGAAGTAGCCGGTGCGCGACTGGATAAAGCTTTGGCGGATTTGACCCCCTTGTCACGAGCTGTGGCTAATGAGCAGATCAAAGAAGGAAAAGTTCTGGTCAATGGGACTGTGAAAAAAGCCAAGTACACGGTCAAAGAAGGAGACGTCATCCAGTATGAAGTACCAGAAGTGGAAGAGGTCAGCTATGAAGCAGAAGATCTGCCCTTAGACATCGTCTATGAGGACCAGGATGTCGTCGTCGTTAATAAACCTCAAGGCATGGTTGTTCACCCTAGTGCGGGTCATACCAGTGGGACCTTGGTCAATGCGCTCTTATACCATGTCAAGGACCTTTCTGGGATCAATGGGGAATTGCGTCCAGGGATCGTTCATCGGATTGATAAAGACACGTCAGGCCTCTTGATGATCGCAAAAAATGACCAAGCTCACGTCGCCTTAGCAGAGGAACTAAAAGGCAAAAAATCTCTACGGAAGTATTGGGCCATTGTCCATGGCAACCTTCCCAACGATCGTGGGATGATTGAAGCACCAATTGGTCGTAGTGAAAAGGACCGGAAAAAACAAGCGGTGACGACTAAAGGAAAACCAGCAGTGACCCGTTTTCAGGTTTTGGAACGCTTTGGGAATTACACTTTAGTAGAGTTGCAACTGGAGACCGGTCGCACCCACCAAATTCGGGTGCACATGGCCTATATTGGCCATCCAGTAGCTGGAGATCCTGCTTATGGTCCTAAGAAGACACTCAAAGGACAAGGACAGTTTCTTCATGCGCGGACACTTGGTTTTACCCACCCTCGCACAGGCGAGACCTTGGAATTTACAGCAGAAGTGCCAGCGATCTTTGAAAAAACGCTGGAAGACCTTCGAAAAGGATAATGAAGATGGCTGAATGGAGATTCAGTCACTTTCATTAGATACGAAATAAATAGTATTAGAAAGAAACTTAGCGATGAAAGCAAAACGAATCGTCTTTAAAGTAGGGACCTCGTCTTTGACCAATCCTGATGGGAGTCTCTCCAGACAGAAGGTCAAGGTCATTACCCAGCAGTTGGCTCTCTTACATGAATCAGGTCATGAGTTGATCTTGGTCTCATCAGGGGCAGTTGCTGCTGGATTTGGTGCCCTTGGTTTTAAGAAACGGCCGACCAAGGTAGCAGACAAGCAAGCTTCTGCGGCAGTTGGGCAAGGCTTACTGATGGAAGAATACACAGCCAACCTGCTCTTACGCAACATTGTTTCTGCGCAGATTTTGTTGACCCAGGATGATTTTGCGGATCAGCGCCGCTATAAAAATGCTCATCAGGCCCTTTCTGTCCTGCTCAATCGTGGGGCTATTCCGATTATCAATGAAAATGATACGGTCTCTATCGCTGAGCTAAAAGTTGGTGACAATGATACCTTGAGTGCGCAGGTTGCGGCCATGGCCCAAGCGGATCTTTTGGTGCTGTTGACGGATGTGGATGGCCTCTATACAGCCAATCCTTCTCAGGATCCAACAGCCAAGCGTTTGGAGCGGATCGAACACATTTCCCGCGAGATGATCGAGATGGCGGGTGGTGCGGGTAGTAGCAATGGAACTGGCGGAATGCTGACCAAACTCAAGGCAGCGACCCTGGCGACCGAGTCTGGGGTTCCTGTCTATATTTGCTCATCTCTCAAGCCTGATGCATTGATCGAAGCGGCGCAAGAGCAATCAGATGGCAGTTACTTCCTAGCAGAGGACAAGGGGTTAAAAACCCAGAAGCAATGGCTAGCCTTTTATGCAGAAAGTAAAGGAGCTCTTTGGGTGGATGCTGGAGCGGCTGAGGCCTTGTTGCAATACGGAAAGAGTTTATTGATTTCTGGTGTGACCAAGGCAGAAGGGGATTTTTCTTATCAAGACATCGTCAGTGTCTATCATCAAGAGTCAGGACAATTACTAGGGAAAGGGAAAGTTCGTCTCGGCCAGTCAGCTGTGCGCGATATGCTCCAATCTAAAAAAGCCAAGGGAATCCTCATCCACCGGGATGATTGGATCTCGGTAACTCCTGAGATTGACTTACTCTTTACAGAATTCTAAAGGAAAATGTATGGAAACAACACAAGAACAATTAGTCTTAGCGAGATCGGCTAAGAAAAGCATCAATACGGCCAGTACTGCTCTTAAAAATCAGGCCTTAGAAGCTATGGCCAGCCAGCTTCTGAAAGCGACGGAAGCCATTTTAGCAGCCAATCAAATCGATATGGAAGCGGCACGCGGGAAGATCTCTGAAGTCATGCTAGATCGCCTATTTCTTGATAAAGAGCGGATTGTAGGGATGGCACAAGGTATCCGTGCTTTAATCGATCTGCCAGATCCGATTGGGGAAGTGCTGGATACTGAAGTTTTGGAAAATGGCCTTAAAATCCAGAAGATTCGAGTCGCTATGGGCGTCATTGGGATCATTTATGAAAGCCGTCCAAATGTAACGTCAGACGCTGCAGCGCTTGCTATCAAGAGTGGAAATGCAGTGGTTCTTCGTACTGGAAAGGATGCTTTTCATTCTGCCCAAGCGATCGTGACCGCACTCAAGGGTGGATTGGAAGAATCCGGACTCAATCCAGCCCTTCTCCAATTGATCCAAGATACGAGTCGAGCTTCCAGCCTTGCTATGATGAAGGCCAAGGGCTACCTGGACTTGCTTATTCCACGAGGTGGTGCTGGCTTGATCCAAGCAGTGGTTGAAAATGCCATTGTCCCCGTGATCGAGACAGGAACTGGAATTGTTCATGTCTATGTGGACAAGGAGGCTGATTTCCAGAAAGCCCTCGCCATTATTGAAAATGCTAAGACCAGTCGGCCGTCTGTCTGCAATGCTATGGAGGTCTTGTTGGTGGATCGAGCGATCGCGTCTGACTTCTTGCCTTTGGTCAAAGAGCGTTTAGTGGATGCACGGGAAAGATCCGTTGAGTTGCGCCTAGATGAGCAAGCACAGGCAATCATTTCGGGAACAGCGGCGCAGGAGCAGGATTTTGATACCGAATTTTTAGATTATATTTTAGCAGTCAAGGTCGTTGATGGAGTTGAGAAAGCGGTGGACCACATTGAAGCTCATAGCACCCATCATTCAGATGCCATTGTGACTGAAAATCCTGAGACAGCCGCTTATTTTACCAAGCAAGTAGATTCAGCAGCCGTTTATGTCAATGCATCTACACGCTTTACAGACGGGGGTCAATTTGGCCTAGGTTGTGAAATGGGGATCTCGACCCAAAAACTCCATGCGCGTGGACCAATGGGACTGCGGGAGATGACTAGTTACAAGTATATCGTCAGTGGAAATGGTCAAGTGAGGTAAGTCATGAAAGTAGCATTTATCGGTCTTGGAAATATGGGAGCTAGTCTGGCCAAAGCGGTCGCAAAAGAAGTGGCTAACACAGACCTGCTCTTGGTCAACCGTTCCCCTCAAAAGGTGGAAGAGTTTATCAGCCAGTATGGGGGAACGGCGTCTAATCTTGAACAAGTCTTTCAAGAGGCGGAGGTCATCTTCTTAGGTGTCAAACCCTATCAACTCAGCCCTTTACTTGAAGAGTACCAGGTCATTTTGGGCCAACGATCCAATCTCCTGTTGGTTTCTATGGCAGCAGGTCTGGAACTGGAGCAAATGTCAAGTGTAGTTAAAAATGAGCGGGTGGGTCTCATCCGCATCATGCCTAATACACCAGTAGCCATTGGTCAAGGTGTCATCAGTTTGGCCCGCTCCCAAGCAGTAACAGACCAGCAAGTAGCCCAAGTCAAACAGCTCTTAGCAGGAGCAGGAGCTCTCTATGAAATCGAAGAAAATTTGATGGATCCTGCAACTGCTGTTGCAGGCTGTGGTCCAGCTTTTGTCTATCAGATGATCGAAGCCATGGCGGATGCAGGAGTAGCTTTGGGATTACCACGTAATCAGTCTCTTCAGATGGCGGCTCAGACTTTCAAAGGGGCCGCCAGTATGGTCTTAGAGACGGGACAACATCCTGGAAGCTTGAAGGATGCAGTTTGTAGCCCAGGTGGCTCAACTATCGCAGGAGTCAATTGCTTAGAACAAGTCGGCCTACGGGGCGACATTATTGCAGGTGTGGAAGCTGCCTACAAACGCACCCAAGAAATGGGACAAGAGGCAGGGCGAAATTAGATAAAATAATTGGTCAAAACCAAGTTTGGAGAACGTTGACGAACTGTTCTTTTATACAAATCTAACAAATTCAGAGTTATCCAATCCTCTATTGAAACTTTTCGCTGTGAGAAAAGTGCCTGAAACTTAATGGTTTCAGGCACTCGGGAGTTTTGGAACCTTAGGTTCAAAACTAAGTCATGGAACTTCGAAGAAGTTCGCTGACGTCCGTTCTCACCTAAGGAAAGTTTCTAAGAGGACTTTATTTTCAATGTAAAAGATTGGTTTTTTGGCCAATCTTTTTTACGTTAGAGCGACTCTATCTCTACGAAGCCATGTTCAGTCAGACGATAGATTTTTTGGCAGACTTCTTTGAGGAAGGTCCGATCGTGGGAGACTGTAACCAGTCCACCTGGGTAGTCTGCGAATAGGCGACGAATTTCTGGTTGGGAAGTGGGGGAAAAATTGCGAGTAGGCTCGTCCAAGAGCAGAAACTGGGGACTTGTGAGGACTAGTTGTAGGAGAAAGAGTTTTCCTTGCTGGCCACCAGAAAGTTCAGAGATCGGATGGTGCATTTCAGAATAGGTAAAGTTGAGGGAGGCTAAATGCAATTGAATGGTGTTGATTTCTTCGCGATCGCCTGTATGCTGTAAGAATTGAACGGGTGTCTGAGTCAGAGGGAGGCCTTCAGTGTAATCTTGAGGCATATAGGCAGTGCGGATACTCTCATTCTTCCGTAAGATTTCCCATATCATTTTTAGGAGAGTGGATTTCCCAACACCGTTGGAACCGATAATCCCTATCTTATCCTGCCCTTGAAGTGTGAGGGAGAGGTTCTTGACTAGGACACGATCACCAATTGTGAGCTCTTCCTGATCTAAGAGAAGGACACGTTTTTGAGGAGACAAGGGAGTGAGGGAAGGGAAATGCAGATGGATGATTTCCTCATCATAGGGTTGGGAAGTCATGGATTGGAATTCTCGCTCGTAGCGCTTTTCTTGTGAGAGGAGGGACTTCATTTTCTTTGCCAGGAGACGTCCAGCAGTGCTATCCTTGGTGTTTCGTAAGGAAGTTTGGACTTGCTGACGGACGCGACGGTGCTTCTCCATTGTTTTTTGGTAGGCTCGTTGATCGTTGGCCGCTTTCTGAGTCTGTTGCTTGAATTGTTGCTCCCTCTGGCTACTGTAGTCTTGATAGCCTAGGTGCTCCACGATCGTTTCAGCCTCCTTGCGGTGTTTAATCAGTCTGAGGTGAATGATGGTATCCGCCGTCTGAGTTAAAAAATCTTCATGATGGGAAATAAATATGATGGTTTGGGGGCTCGTTTGGATCATCTGCTGGAGCCAGTCCAGAGTCTCTATATCCAGATCATTTGAAGGTTCATCTAAAAATAGCAATTCATGAGGACGACAAAGTTCGTGAAGCAGTTGGACTTTGAGGGCTTCTCCTCCAGATAGACTTCCAATAGCTTGGTCGCTCGCAAAGCGGTCGCTATCAAATTGCAATTGATCAGCCAGTCTGTAGAGGGTGGCATAGTCTAGCTCGTCTTCTCCAAAAAAATATTCTTCCAATGTTTTTCCCTTCAATACTTCCGGCAAAGACTGGGGAATATAGGCATAGGAGTGAAAGGAAGTGGTGATTTCGCCTTCTATTGTCAGATAATCTGGTAGGGATTTTGGGGACATGAGGACGTGAAGTAAGGAAGATTTTCCATTTCCTTCTTCGCCAATAATGGTAACTTTTTCACCTTCATGAATGGTTAAGGAAAGATCTCGAACCAGATCGCGTAAATCTTTTGTATGTCGGATAATGAGGTGGGATAGTTTTAGCATAAGATTCCTTTCTACTGGGACAAAAAACAGCTCTACTTATTTAGTAGAGCTGTATTCAAGTGGACCCAAACAGAAAAAGACCTTATTTAGCCAACAAATGGTTGGAGAATAGGCGAGAGGGTACACAAAAAGAGATAGAACAAGCAGTCCACTAAATAAAGTATTTTATTTAACGAAACTTAGTTGTTCATATCTCCTTACCTCCGAATATGATTAGATTTATTCTATTCCTTTTATTCGTTATTGTCAAGGAATTCCTTGCTTCTTATTCCCTTTTCTTTTCGGACTCGGGGGGATTTTATGGTATAATTAAAAGTATGCATACAAAACCAACGTCCGCTTATGTCCACATACCATTTTGTACCCAGATTTGTTTTTATTGTGATTTTTCGAAGGTCTTTATTAAGAACCAACCAGTCGATGCCTATTTGGAGCATTTGATCCAAGAATTTCGTCGGGAAGAAATCACACACTTACGGACTCTCTATATTGGGGGTGGGACACCGACAGCACTAACTGCGGATCAGCTAGCCTATCTGCTCAAGGAGCTGACCAAGTCGCTTGATCTGTCTCAGATGGAAGAGCTGACCATCGAGGCCAATCCTGGTGATTTGGATCCGGATAAGATTGCGGTCTTGAAGGATTCGCCGGTTAATCGGGTTTCATTGGGCGTGCAGACTTTTGATAATCGCTTGCTCAAGAAGATCGGTCGGAGCCATCAAGAGCAGGATATTTATGATAATATCGACCGTCTGAAGCTGGCTGGTTTTGACAATATTTCGATCGACCTCATCTATGCACTTCCGACGCAAACCATGGACCAGGTCAAAGAGAATGTCGCTAAGGCTCTTGCCCTTGACATTCCCCACATGAGTCTTTATAGCTTGATTCTGGAGAATCACACAGTTTTTATGAATCGCATGAGACGGGGCAAGCTTCCTCTACCAAAAGAGGAGTTGGAAGCAGAGATGTTTGAATACATTATTCAGGAGTTGGAGCGAGCGGGCTTTGAGCATTACGAAATTTCTAATTTCTCCAAGCCTGGTTTTGAAAGTCGACACAATCTCATGTATTGGGACAATGCTGAGTATTATGGTCTGGGAGCTGGAGCATCCGGCTATGTCGATGGGATTCGCTACAAGAATCATGGCCCCATTCGTCACTATATGCAAGCTGTCGAAGAGGGAAATGCGCGTGTCCAAGAAGAGCATCTGACTCAGACAGAAATGATGGAAGAAGAGATGTTTCTAGGACTACGTAAGAAAACAGGCGTTTCCAAGAAGCGTTTTGAAGAAAAATTTGGTGTGAATTTTGACCAACAATATGGACCGGTGGTTGAGGAATTGATCCAGCAGGGACTTTTGGTCCCTGACAAGGACATTGTACGAATGACCAAGAAAGGTCTCTTTTTAGGAGACACTGTAGCAGAGAAGTTTATTTTGGAGTAGAAAATGGCAAAAACATTTGAATACAGCATGAAAATTCCGTTTGATATGAGCGATGTCAATGGTTATATTAAGATTCCCCAATTGATCTTGCTGTCTTTACAGGTATCGGGCATGCAATCGATTGAGCTGGGTATGAGTGATATGTACATTTTAGAGAACTACAATCTAGTCTGGATTATCACGGATTACAATATGAAGATCGAGCGTCTCCCTGTTTTTGATGAGAAAATCACTATCGAAACCTATGCCAAGAGTCACAATCGACTTTTCTGCTACCGGGCCTTTAATATCAAGGATGAAGCAGGAAATACTATCATTGAGATGGTCGCGACCTTTGTCTTGATGGATCGGGATACACGCAAGGTTCATCCTGTTATGAGTGAAATCACGGATGCCTTTGACTCTGAATTTTCAAAAACCATGCTCCGTGGTCCCCGTTTCAAAGAATTAGAAGGCGGCGTCGAACAAGAATACCGGGTTCGGTTTTACGACTTGGATATGAACGGACATGTCAACAATAGCAAGTACTTGGACTGGGTTTTTGAGGTGATGGGAGCAGACTTCTTGACCCATCATATCCCTAAAAAAGTTCATCTAAAATATGTCAAAGAAGTGCTAGCAGGAGGTCTCATCACCTCTCAATATGAACAAGAGGGCTTGAAAACTCAGCACCAAATTACTTCAGATAGTCAGATCAATGCCCAAGCTGAAATTGAGTGGGAAGAAGTAGAAGAAAAGGGTTGGAATTATGGAAAGTAGAAGATTAAAAAATAAAAAACAGGAACTTGAAAGCTATCAAAAACGGGTTGTGGCCTATGCCAAGCGTCAAAAGAACCCTTTGTACATGTTGGGAGATTGGCTCTTGACTCTTTGTGCTTTGGGCATCATCCTGGTAGAGGAAATTTATAAATTTTTCCGCTATCGCTTGAATTTAGAGAGTTTTAATCGCTTTTTAAGAGAAGATATACGCTGGTATCGGGTCTGGATCCATTTCACCTTGGCCTTTCTTTTACCGGTCATGATCTTCTCGATTGGGATTACTAGCCAATCAGGATCCTTCTGGTCCAATTTCTATCACCGCTTGTCTCAAGGCGTGCTCTTTAGCACAACAGTCAGCCTCGCTGCGACCTTAGTGACGGATTTTGTCGAGAATTTGCAACCAGAAACTAAGTCTGACGGGAAAAATCGGAGCACTAAACGCACGGTTTATCAAATCAGTGTGGATCAGGCAACCGTGATAGGCTTGTTATTGACCATTGTCATCCTCATGGTAGCATCCTTCTTGTTCACCCAATCGGGAAGTCAAGGGATTAATTTTACAGGTTTGGTGTTACAATTTGTCCTCTATGCTGGAGCCTTGCTCTTATATGGTTCTGGTGGACGAGTCGATGCAGAGAAGTTACATGACGAAACGGAAACAGAAAAGGAAGAATAAATGCACTACAAGGGCTATTTAATTGATTTGGATGGCACCATTTACAAAGGAAAATCACGAATTCCAGCAGGAGAAGCTTTTGTCCATGAATTGCAGGCGCGTGAGATTCCCTATCTCTTTGTCACCAATAACACAACCCGCACACCAGAGACTGTTCGGGATATGCTGGCGACTCACTTCAATATTGAAACCCCTGTGTCGACCATCTATACAGCTACCCTTGCAACCATTGACTACATGAATGACCAAAATTTGGGCAAAAGAGTCTATGTGATCGGAGAAGCGGGGCTCAAAGATGCTATGGAAGAAGCTGGCTATATTATCGATGAAGAAGCACCTGATTATGTGGTGATTGGCCTGGATTGGCAAGTGGATTATGAGAAGTTTGCTAAAGCAACCTTGGCGATTCAAAAGGGAGCTCACTTTATCGGGACCAATCCGGACCTCAACATCCCAACGGAGCGTGGCTTGCTGCCAGGGGCAGGATCCTTGATTGCGCTTGTAGAGGCTGCGACACGGGTCGAGCCTGTGATCATTGGCAAACCAAAGGCCATTATTATGGATAAGGCCATTGAACACTTGGGTCTTGAAAGAGAAGAAGTGGTTATGGTTGGGGACAATTATTTAACAGATATTCGTGCGGGTATTGACAATGGGATTCCAACCCTTTTGGTGACGACAGGTTTTACCAAACCAGAAGAAGTGCCAACCTTACCAATCGCACCGACACATGTTGTTGCCAGTCTAGCGGAGTGGGATTTTGATGCTTAAAAGTTTGAAATCAATTAACCTATTTTTCTTTATCTTATCAGCAGCAATCCTTCTCACCATTGCTCTCGCTTGGGTCCTCTATCCCATGGAGATTCATTGGTTGGGGATTCAAAGCCGGACTGGTTTTTCGGCATCTGTCATCATGAAGAATTTTAATGTCTTGATGAACTACTTGACCAACCCTTTTCAATGGGTGTTGAAGATGCCTCAATTCCCCTCTTCAAAAAATGGACTGCACCATTTTGAGGCTGTCAAGTACCTATTTCACTTAGTGACAGTTGTTTTCGTGGTGACACTACCTGGTTTTATCCAGTTTATGCGGACAGTCGTCAAAAAAGGCTACCTGACCTTGTACCGTAGTCTCTTCTTTTGGATGATGGTTTTACCAGTAGTGCTTGCAGTGATAGCTGTTATGATTGGCTTTGATCAATTCTTTACGCTCTTTCATCAGGTCTTATTTGCTGGGGACAATACTTGGCTCTTTGATCCGCGCGTGGATTCGATTATTCTTGCATTACCAGAAGACTACTTTATGCATGCCTTTTTGATTTTCTTTGTCTTATACGAAGGAATGTGTGCAAGTTTTTATCTATTTTCTAGGAGGAAGAAATGAACCAATACAACCGATTATTAGACCCTAAAAAAGATATAGGAAGGTATTCCGGGACACTTGCCATTTATCTCTTGGTAATGACCTTGGTAACCGTCCTGTGGGAAGTCCTCCTTGGATTGACCATAGCAGGCTCTCTCAGAAAAGATCCAAGTCAAGTAACGGAGAAACTTAATGCCCTGAATGTTTGGGCTGGTATTCCCTACCTCATCTCTATTTCCATTGGACTCTTTCTTTTTAATGCCTATCGCAAGAAGGCCCTCTATAAATATGATCTTAAGCACAAGGGACGTAAGATGACTCTTTCAGTCTTCTTTATTCTTCTCGCCTTTCTTGGCTTTTCTCAAGTTTTTTCATCTGTGATGACACAAGTGATTGAGCGCATGTTTGAGACCATTGGCCTTCACTCTCCGACACCAGATCTTGGAGATACGATTGAGCGATCTTGGACCATGCTCTTGTATGCTGGTTTTTTTGGTCCTATCACAGAGGAATTCTTCTTCCGTGGGGCCGGCTTGCGAGGCTTGGAACGGTATGGGAAGATTTTTGCTATTGTCATGACGGCTATCTTGTTTGGTCTCTTCCATGCCAATTTTGACCAGCTCTTTTTCGCAAGTATCATTGGTCTAGGTTTCGGCTACATTGCCTTTGAATACAATATCTGGTGGGCTATTTTCTATCACATTTTCAATAATTTTGTGATTTCCCAAGGCTTGCATTATGTGGCCTATCATGTGGACGAGGGACTAGCGAATTGGCTCCAAATTGCTGTTTTAGCTATTGGTTCCATTGTCATGATAGTGGTTCTTGCGACTAAATGGCCAGCTATCAAGGCTTATATTCAAGCCAATAAACCTCAGCCGGGAGTTTTCCAGCGTGCCCTCGCGTCCTTCTGGTTCTGGTTCTTCGTGCTATTCACTATCCTGATGTCTATTGTTCCTTATGTGATTCCGCTCTTCCAGATGGCCAATTTCAAAGGATAAGTATCATTAAAGGGGGATCCTTTTAGATCCCTCTTTTTTGCTATAATAGAGGAAGTAGAAATGCAAAATTTGAACATGAAAATAACACAACTTAAAAGATTAAAAATGGAGTAATGGTTACTGATGAAAAAAAATCTAAAAAATGGAAATGGATCCTGTTGATAATCCCTGCACTGATGATTATAGGGATTATCAGGATTACCCTTGATGAGATGAAATCAAAAGATGGAATATACTATCTGACAGTAAAAAATGAATCTACTAAAACAGCCTCCCTAGATAAAACTTCATGGATAAAAATAGAAGGAGAGCAGATCACCATAAAGGAAGGTAGTTCAGAGCATACTTACTCATATGATACTGAAAATAATGAATTTGTTAGAGATTCAGAGAAGTATTCTTGTATGATATATGATGGACTTTTAACCCTTTCAGGAGATCAGCCACAAAAGGAATTACCTGAGTATGTCAGTCCAAATAGTAGTTGGTATTCGGGATACGAAAAAGGGCAAGTGAAAATAAAGGATTGAGGATGAGGGTCTGATATATCATTTAAAAATTATTTTTAAATTGGTGAAGGTGGATAATAATACAAACATATTAGAGAGAGGCTAACCCCTCTCTTTTTTGCTATAATAGAGAGTATGAATAACTTGATTAAATCCAAGCTCGAGCTTTTGCCGACGAGTCCGGGCTGTTACATTCACAAAGACAAGAACGGAACCATCATCTATGTGGGGAAGGCCAAGAATCTTCGCAATCGGGTGCGGTCCTATTTCAGAGGAAGCCACGATACTAAGACGGAAGCACTGGTATCTGAGATTGTGGATTTTGAGTTTATCGTCACTGAGTCCAATATTGAGGCCTTGCTTCTTGAGATCAACCTCATCAAGGAGAACAAGCCCAAGTACAATATCATGCTCAAGGACGACAAGTCCTATCCCTTCATCAAGATTACCAATGAGCGCTATCCGCGCCTTATCATCACGCGCCAGGTCAAAAAGGATGGTGGTCTCTATTTCGGTCCCTATCCAGATGTGGGAGCAGCCAATGAGATCAAACGACTTTTGGACCGGATTTTCCCTTTCCGCAAGTGTACCAATCCGCCTTCCAAAGTCTGCTTTTACTACCATTTAGGGCAATGTATGGCCCACACGGTTTGCCACAAGGACGAGGCCTATTTCAAGGGCATGGCCCAGGAGGTCTCTGATTTCCTCAAGGGGCAGGATGACAAGATTATCGATGAGCTCAAGCTCAAGATGACTACCGCTGCGCAAAATATGGAATTCGAGCGGGCGGCCGAGTATCGGGATCTGATCCAGGCTATTGGGACCCTGCGGACCAAACAGCGGGTCATGGCCAAGGATTTGCAGAACCGGGATGTCTTTGGCTACTACGTGGACAAAGGCTGGATGTGTGTGCAGGTCTTCTTTGTCCGTCAGGGTAAGCTGATCGAGCGCGACGTCAACCTTTTTCCTTACTACAATGATCCGGACGAGGATTTTTTGACCTATGTGGGGCAGTTTTACCAGGAGAAATCCCACCTGATCCCCAATGAAATCCTGATCCCTCAGGATATCGATGAGGAAGCGGTCAAGGCCCTAGTGGATACCAAGGTCCTCAAGCCCCAGCGTGGGGAGAAGAAGCAGTTGGTCAATCTGGCTATTAAAAATGCGCGTGTCAGTCTGGAGCAGAAGTTCAATCTCCTTGAAAAATCCATGGAGAAGACCCAAGGTGCTATTGAAAACCTTGGAAAACTCCTGCAAATCCCAACTCCTGTGCGTATTGAGTCCTTTGACAACTCCAACATCATGGGGACCAGTCCCGTTTCTGCCATGGTGGTCTTTGTCAATGGGAAGCCAAGTAAAAAGGACTACCGCAAGTACAAGATCAAGACCGTTGTCGGACCAGATGACTATGCCAGCATGCGGGAGGTCATTCGCAGACGCTACAGTCGGGTCATGCGGGATGGCTTGACGCCACCAGATCTAATCGTCATCGATGGGGGTCAGGGCCAGGTTAATGTCGCTAAGCAAGTCATCCAAGAAGAGTTGGGGCTGGACATTCCCATCGCAGGCCTGCAAAAGAATGACAAGCACCAAACCCATGAATTGCTCTTCGGTGATCCTCTCCAAGTCATCGAACTTTCTCGAACCTCGCAGGAATTTTTCCTCCTGCAACGGATCCAGGATGAGGTCCACCGTTTCGCCATCACCTTCCACCGCCAGCTTCGGTCTAAGAATTCCTTCTCCTCCCAGCTGGATGGGATCGAAGGCTTGGGACCAAAACGCAAGCAGTTGCTGATGAAACACTTCAAGTCACTGACCAAAATCAAAGAAGCTACTGTAGATGAGATCGTCACAGTTGGCATCCCACGAGCAGTGGCTGAAGCGGTGCAAGCTAAGCTCCATCAAGGAAAGCAAGAAGAAGCAAGTCTCTTGATGGAAGTTGCGGAGGATTCTGAATCATACCAATCATAAGGAGTTTAAAATGAACCATCGAATCGCTATTTTATCTGATATCCACGGAGATACGACAGCCCTGGAGGCAGTGATTGCGGATGCGCGTGCTCTAGGCGCAACGGAATACTGGCTTTTGGGAGATATTTTGCTACCGGGGCCTGGAAGAGAGGACCTTTTTGAATTGCTGGATGCGATTCCGATCACAGCGGCTGTTCGGGGAAATTGGGACGATTGTCTCTTAGAAGCCTTGGATGGCGAGTACGGACTTGAGGATCCGCAGGAGATCCAACTCCTTCGCCTCACTCAGTACCTTATGGAAGGACTGGATCCTAAGCGAATTGATTGGCTTCGATCCCTTCCATTGGTAGAGAAGAAGGAGGTCAATGGCATTCGCTTTTCACTGACCCACAATTTGCCAGAAAAGAATTATGGTGGGGATTTGCGTCCAGCTAATGCGACGGAGAACTTTGACCAATTGCTGGATGACCAGACGGATCTGGCGATCTACGGTCATGTCCACAAGCAGTTGCTTCGCTATGGCAGCCAGGGTCAGCAGATCCTCAATCCGGGGACTATTGGCATGCCTTATTTTGACTGGGAACCAATTCAAAACCACAGAGCTCAGTATGCGCTAATCGATGTCGAAGCAGATGGGGTGACCAACCTGCAATTTCGTAAGGTGGCCTATGACTATGAAGCAGAGCTCCAAGATGCCAAGGACAAGGGCCTCCCCTTTATTGAGATGTACGAAGAATTGAGACGCGAGGATAACTATCGGGGCCATAATAGTGAGTTGCTAGCTAGCTTAAATGAGAAATACAACTATGCCAAGGAAGTAGCTGCCTATTTCAATCTTTCTAATGAATCATAGATGGGTCTCTTATGTATTCAACCTATAACAAAGAAGCGGATCTTCAAAATGTCTGCTTCTTTTTTCACAATCTTAGGCTGTAAAACCCTGCAAGCTCTTTCATTTTGTGTTAAAATAGAGGTAACAGAAATAGAAAAGGAAGAAGCTTATGAAATTTCTAGAGCTCAATAAAAAACTCCATGCGATCAAGCATTTCACTGACCAACCGGTCGATCCAAAGGATGTACGGACTGCCATTGAAATCGCAACCTTGGCCCCTAGTGCCCACAATAGCCAGCCTTGGAAATTTGTGGTCGTTCGTCAAAAAAACGCGGAATTGGCAAAATTAGCCTATGGTGCAAACTACGATCAAGTCATGGAAGCACCTGTGACCATCGCCCTCTTTACAGATACTGATTTGCAAAAACGTGCTCGTAAGATTGCACGTGTCGGTGGGGTGAAAAACTTCACAGACGAGCAGTTGCAATACTTTATGCAAAATCTTCCTGCTGAATTTGCACGCTATGATGCCCAACAAACAAGTGATTACTTGGCTTTGAATGCTGGTCTTGTTGCCATGAACTTGGTACTTGCTTTGACGGACCAAGGCATTGGAACCAATATTATCTTGGGATTTGATAAATCAAAAATCAATGAAGTATTGGACATCGAAGAGCGTTTCCGTCCGGAAGTCTTGATTACGGTTGGCTATGCGGCTGAAAAAGTAGAGCCAAGCTATCGCTTACCAGTGGACGAAATCATTGACAAACGCTAAGCCAATTAGCCAATAGAAGATTGAGGAGGAATTCATGACAACAGTTGACTTTAAAGCAGAAGTAGAAAAACGTCGCGATGAGATGATGGCTGACTTATACAGCCTCTTGGAAATCAATTCTGAACGCGATGACAGCAAGGCAGATGCAGGGCATCCTTTTGGACCTGGTCCTGTAAAAGCTCTTGAAAAATTCTTGGAAATTGCCAAACGTGATGGCTATGAAACCAAGAATGTCGACAATTATGCCGGTCATTTTACTTTTGGTGAAGGAGAAGAAGAGCTTGGGATCTTTGCCCATATGGACGTCGTGCCTGCAGGTAGTGGCTGGAAGACGGATCCCTACAAACCAGAAATTATCGATGGCAAGCTCTATGCGCGTGGTTCGTCTGATGATAAAGGGCCTACAATGGCCTGCTACTATGGTTTGAAGATCATTAAAGACCTAGGACTCCCTGTTTCTAAGCGCGTGCGCTTTGTTGTCGGTACGGATGAAGAATCAGGCTGGGGCGACATGGATTACTATTTCAAACACGTCGGAATTCCTGAGCCAGATTTTGGCTTCTCACCAGATGCGGAATTCCCAATCATCAATGGGGAAAAAGGAAACATCACTGAGTACCTTCATTTTGGAAATGACAACACAGGAAGTGCCCATCTTCATAGCTTTACAGGTGGCCTTCGTGAAAATATGGTACCAGAGTCAGCGACTGCAGTCGTTTCTGGACAACTACCAGATCTTGCTGGCCTCTTAGATGCTTTTGCCAAGGAACACCAGCTCAAGTATGAAATCTCAACTGTTGATGAAGAAACCTATACCGTTACGATTATCGGGAAATCTGCTCATGGATCAACTCCTGAAGATGGAATTAATGGTGCGACCTACTTGGCTCTCTTGTTGAACCAATTTGATTTTGGTGGCGCTGCTAAGGCTTATCTTCATGTGACAACTTCGCTTCTTCACGAAGATTTTGCCGGCGAAAAATTAGGTATTGCCCATACAGATGCCAAAATGGGACCATTGAGTATGAATGCAGGTGTCTTCCATTTTGATGAAAGCCAAGCAGACAATACCATTGCCCTCAATATCCGTTACCCTCAAGGAACAGATCCTGAAACCATCAAAGCCATCCTTGAAAAGATCGATGGAGTGGCTACAGTGAGTTTGTCAGCCCATGGTCACACACCTCACTATGTTCCGATGGATGATGAATTGGTATCCACTCTCTTGCGTGTTTATGAAAAACAAACTGGTCTCAAAGGACACGAACAAGTGATCGGTGGTGGTACCTTTGGTCGCCTCTTGAAACGTGGTGTTGCCTTTGGAGCTATGTTCCCAGATTATGTCAATACCATGCACCAAGCTAATGAATTCGCAGATGTTGAAGATCTCTATCGTGCAGCAGCTATTTACGCAGAAGCCATCTACGAATTAATCAAATAATCCACTACTCGGCCAGGTTTTCTGGCTGAGTTTTTCCATAGAAGGAGGACTTATGTCAAGGATTGAAACTATTAAACAAGCCATTATGGCAGACCCTCAAAATAAAGCTTATACGGATAGAGGGATTGAGCCACTCTTTGCAGCTCCAAAAACTGCTCGTATCAATATTATCGGACAAGCTCCTGGTCTCAAGACTCAGGAAGCGGGACTCTATTGGAAGGATAAGAGTGGTGACCGCTTGCGCGAATGGTTAGGAGTTGACGAAGACACCTTTTACAATTCTGGTTTGTTTGCAGTTATTCCCATGGACTTTTATTTCCCAGGGCATGGAAAATCTGGTGACCTTCCCCCTCGCAAAGGTTTTGCGGAAAAGTGGCATCCTCAACTTCTCAAGGAGTGTCCGGATATTGAGTTGACCCTCTTGATTGGACAATATGCCCAAGCTTACTACCTTCATGAAAAGGTGAGTGGCAAGGTAACCGAACGGGTTCAGCATTTTAAGAACTATTTACCAACCTATTTTCCACTTGTTCACCCTTCCCCTCGCAATCAAATCTGGATGGCTAAAAATCCTTGGTTTGAGGCAGAAGTGGTCCCAGAATTGCAAGCATTGGTTCAAAAGATCATTCAAAAATAAAGGAGAGCGACGATGGATCCTTATCAACAAGTTAAAGAAAAATTAGATGAGTTAGGAATCTCATTTGATGTGGTGGAACACCCACCTGCATTCACGACGGAGCAGGCGGATTCTTATATTGAAGGCTTAGAAGGTATCCGGACCAAGACCATGTTTTTGACCAACAAGAAGAAAACCCAATACTATCTGCTCATCATGGATGACCAGAAGTCATTGGATATGGATGATTTCAAAGAGCAAGTGGAAGCCAACCGGATCCGCATGGCTTCAGCAGATTCTTTAGCTGAAAAAATGCAATTACCGCCAGGTACGGTTTCTCCATTTGGTTTATTGAACAATGAAGAAAAAGATATTCGAGTCTATTTCGATAAAGACATTGTGTCAGAGGAGATTATGACTTTCCATCCCAATACTAACGAAAAGACGATCTTTATTAAAACCCAAGACTTGTTACGATTTTTAGAGGCTATTGGCTTTCATTATGAAATTCTAACCCTCCCATAACATACCTGATAGGAGAAATCATGAAAGAAATTCCATTTTCAAGCTTTTACCAAGCTTATCAAAAAGGAGACTTACACGTTCTTGATGTACGCGAGCAGGAGGAATATGATGCCCTTCACTTAGACGGAGTTCGTCTTCTTCCCTTATCTGAGTTAGCAGATCGCTACCAGGAATTAGAGAAGGATCATCCCTATTATGTCATCTGCAAGTCTGGTCGACGCTCAGCACGTGCTTGCCAATTTTTGGAAGAGCAAGGCTATGATGTGACCAACGTTCAAGGTGGCATGGATGCATTTGAATCCTAAGAGAGAGTGGGACAGAAATCGGTAATTCATTAGAATTCGATTTCGTCGTCCCACCTCCGCACAGTTGAGTAGGGCTGTAAAAGCTGATGAAATCAGCGTAGTAGAGCCCACTCAACCACTGCGTCTTGCTCTACAATCCAAAAATAATTGAGAGGCTAGGACTTTTGTCCCAGCCTCTTTTTCTTTACTAATTTCTAAAAATGAGTAGAATTTGTATGTTTTTCAAAAGATATTACAGGGATTTTCCAGTCTTTCATTGAAAATGGTTCAGAAATTTTGTATAATACCCTAGTATAAACAATAGTTAAGGAGATTCATTATGTCAAAACAAGATTGGCTGGATTATTTCGAAGCCGTAAATGGTCGTTCTGCTAGTGCAGAAGAAATTGCTCAAGCACTGGCTGCAGGAGAATTTCAAGAAGAAGTAGTGGTTCCAGAAACCCCACAAGCCCCAGAATTTGTCGCAGCACCAACTGCACCTGTGGAAGAACCAGTTGCTGCTCCACAAGCCCCAGAGTTTGTTGCAGCGCCAACTGCCCCTGTTGAAGAACCAGTCGCAGCGCCACAAGCCCCAGAGTTTGTCGCAGCGCCAGCTGCTCCTGCAGAAGAACCAGTTGCAGCTCCAGTTCAAGAACCGGCTCCTCAAGCTGCTCCAGCGAATGGGCCAGCTTTCCAACAAGCTCCACAACAAGCCTACCAACAACCTACTCAAGCAGCTTATCAACAAGCTCCTTACCAAGGTCAACCAGGACAACCTTATCCTGCCCAACCAAGTCAATTTGGTGTAGCCGTTGGTGGTTACTGGAATTGGTTCCTTTCAGCTTTGAAACGTCCAACGGCTGTAGAAAATCCAAAAGCACTTAACGGAATTTTACAGTATGTCTTGACTGCCTTTGTCTTGACCTTGGGGACATTCTTCACAGCTAGTGGATTTACAGGTGGTTATGGAATGGATTTCCGTGCCTTTATGTTGACATTGATTTCCCTATTCTTTAGCGTTTTCGCCTTCCAAATAGATGGATTCTTTGTTCGTCGTGTGGTTCTTCAAGATAAGGAATACAGTTACGGTCGTTCATTTGAAGAGTTTGGACGTTTGTCTGTCTACACTTTGCCACTTGCCCTTCTTGCTTTCTTAGTAGGTCTTGTAAAAGTTTATGAATTTTATGGCTTTGTAAACTTCCTTATTTTCTTCTTGTTCTTTGTTGGAACATGCTATGTCGTTCATCAAGGATTGAACAAGACAAGCTTTAAAGCAGATAAATTCTTGCTTCTAGTAGCATCATCTGTTGTCTTGCTTCTCATTGCCATCTTTGTCATTTATGTGAATGCTCGTATTTTAGAACAAGTAGCCGTAGGATTTATTCCAAGTGCTCCAAATTTCTCTAACTTTGGATTCTAACAATATCACAAAACGGAAGGTGGGGGAACCCACTTTCCCTATTTTATAATGAGGGAGAAGAGATCCATGCAAAAGAAATGGGTTGAATTATTTGAAAAAGTGATCGGTCGCAAACCGTCACCAGAAGAGTTTATGGCTGGGAAAGCTTGTGGATTTGATTTGAAACAAATTCAGTCTATCGCAGGAAATGCACAATCTGAGGAAGTCGCTCCTGTCGAGGAACCAGTGGTTGAACCAGTTGAAGAAGTGAAGAATGTCGATCCACTTCTAGCAGCTCGTCAGGCTTGGTTGCAACATTTTGAAGAAACCTATGGCCACAAGCCAAGTGCAGAAGAATTTACCGCGGCTAAAAGTCAAAACTTTGAGTTTTTTGTAGGACCTGTACCTGAAGCAGAATTTGCGACCCTAGATGCAACAGAAGTAACACAGGAATATGTACCTCAACAGCCAACTCAAGAGTATACGGCTCCACTTGCTGCTGAGCAAACGCAGATCTTTGCTGGTCCAAATGTCACAGAAGCAGGTCCAGCTCAGAAAAAACAAAAGGCCCCTAAAACGAAGGGTGGAAAGAAAATTTCCAAGAAGAAAATTGGAATTATTTCTGCTATTGCAGTCCTTGTGATCGCTTTGGTGGCAGCCTTCTTTTACTTCCAGTCTACAACACGTGTCGAAGTGACTGCAGATAAATTCATTAAGGCAGTGGACACCAAGGATTATCGCGAGGCAGCAGACCTGCTTTCAACCGATAACGATAAATGGACGAAGGATGAAGCCGAAAGCTTTATTACCAGCATGGAAGATCAAGGGGTCGATATCGGCACAGAGTTGAACAAGATCATTGATAATGGTGGAGAGGGCAGCTATACGGATAAATCTGGAAACAAAATTTTTGGTTTGGAAAAAGCGGACAAGAAATTTGGGATCTTCCAAGAATACCGTGTAGCCAGCTATCCAGTACAAGTCAAGGTCAAGACCAATTTGGACCAAGCCAAACTCAAAGTGGCTGCCAATAAAACGGTGACCTTGAAGAAAGATGCAGTGACAGACCTTGGTTCTTTCCATTACAATACAAAAGAAATGGAATTGACTGCTAAAACAGAGGTCGGAAATGTTACTTCTAAGATCCATCTCAATCCTAAAAAAGCAACCAAGAATAACTTAGAATTGCAGTTGAATTCTGAAAAACGCAATTTAGAAGTTGAGTTCCCAGATGAAGTTGAAAACCCAACGGATGTGAAGGTTGTGGTTAACGGCAAAGAAGTCGGAACCAGCACGACCTTTGAAGTAGATAGCATCCCTTATCAAGAAATTGAAGTACATGCTGTCTTCAACATGAATGGGGAAACCTATACAACTGAGAAGGCTAAGGTGACGATTGAAGAGGGTGAGAACGATCCGATCGAACTTAAACTAGCCAAAGATACCCTAAAACGCATCAAGAGTGCACAAGATGCTAAGAAAGCGCAAGCTGCCAAAGAAGAACAAAATCGGACCTTGGCGGAAGAATTCTTGAAAGAGTACCGCGACGCTGTCTTTAGCTCCGTTTCAAACCGAAATAACACCTACTCTAAATACTATGACACACAAAGTCAAGCTTACAAGGACATGGTTGAGTTCACAACTGGTGATGGTGTTCGAAAGGCTAAAATTGACTACTATACTCCAGGAGCTTTGGACATTCAAAGTGTCACGGAAGAAAATGGTGTGGTGACGATCAAGACTTATGAAGACTTTACCGTGCATTATACAGATAGCCATCCAGATTCACAAAACCGCAAGTACAAGACCTACACCTTGAAAAAAGTAGGTGCAAGTTATGTGATTACGGATATTGTCGTAACAAAAGAATCATAGGAGATTCCCCATGAAAGCAAGATTTTCCAAATTAACTTTGGTGACAGTTGCCTTGTTAACCCTGACAGCTTGCTCCCAATCTCAATCCACTAGTTCTAAATCTTCTGCAAAAGAAGAAAGCAAACAAACGCAAACCAAGTCTTCCAAAGAAACGTCTTCTGCAAAGGATACGTCAAAAGAAACTGGCAAAGAAGAGTCGTCAAAAGCTGGTAAGTCAGATGTGAAAGTGGATTCTGGTGTGAGCTATAATGGTTCCTACTATAGTGTCAAAGGGAAATATGGTGAGGTCATGATCGCCAACAAACATTATCCCTTGTCGCCTGACTTTAACCCAGGGGAAGATCCTGAAGCTGTTTCAGCCCTTCATGAATTGATCGCAGCCATGCAGGCAGAAGGTTATCCGATCAGTGACCAATATAGTGGTTTTCGTAGCTACGACACCCAAGTTGGCCTCTACCAAAACTATGTCAATCAAGATGGTCAGGAGGCCGCAGATCGTTATTCTGCTAGACCAGGTTATAGTGAACACCAGACAGGTTTGACCTTTGATTTGATCGATACCAGTGGGAATCTGGTGACAGAACCTGGACCAAGTAAGTGGTTGCTCAAGAACGCAGCTAAATATGGATTTGTGGTTCGTTACCAAGAAGGTAAAGAAAAAGTGACAGGCTACATGCCTGAAAGCTGGCATCTCCGCTATATCGGAAAAGAAGCACAAGATATCGCTGACTCAGGTTTGAGTCTGGAAGAATACTATGGCTTCACCGGTGGCGATTACGTTGATAAATAAGAAAAGGTTGGGGTTGATATCCCAACCTTTTTATTATATGTTTTTTAGAAACGTATCCAGTTCTTTTTGGTTTTTAAGAGAGATAAATTTGTCTGGATAGGTTTGGCCGATAGTCCGATAGCGTGTGACCTGTCTGGCTTGGCGTCCATCCCAAAGAATCCAACGGATGAATTCCCAGTCAAATCGTTCAGGGCAGCCAGCTGCCATACTCTCACGGACCCGACCTTTATAACGGCGGTATCGTTTCCACCCTCTATAGAGGCAGTTCCAACAAGAGAAGTTGAGAAAGATAATCTGGTCGGCTTGCTCCATTCTCTCCTCATAGCAGCACCAAGAGTAATTGCCATCAATGACCCAGTCTTTATGATCGCTGAGAAACTGTCTCATCTCACCTTCCATCGTATCCCGGTCACTGTCTATCCAGCCCGGTTGAAATTGAAGGGTATCCATGTGGAGCTTGGGAATGGAGTAGTAGCGAGCTAAGTTTTCAGCCAAGGTGGATTTACCTGAGCCAGAATAGCCGATAATAACGATTTTCATAAGCACCTCTCAAAAAATTAGGCACAAAAAAAGCTCCGGAGAGCTTGATTTTTATGCTGTTCTTGATTAACCAAGTTTCGCTGCAAGACGTGCTTTATCACGGCTAGCTTTGTTCTTGTGGATCAAACCTTTAGTTTCTGCTTTATCGATAGCTGAGCTAGCAGCGCGGTAAAGTTCTTCAGATGGGTTTGCTTCAAAAGCTTTGATTGCAGTACGCATAGCTGATTTTTGAGCTGAGTTTTTTTCGTTTTGTTTAACGTTCAATTCAGCGCGTTTGATAGCTGATTTAATGTTTGCCAAGTTATTCACCTCCATTGATAATCTAACTATCTCATTATATATGAAAAGTTAAGATTTGACAAGCCTAAAATAGCTTTTCCTTAAAAAAGTACCGTTAACAGGCCATTTTCTCTAGCGTTTGAGATAAATTTCGTCGATTTCATGGTTGGTTGCCTTATGGAGAATCAGATCAGCTCGGTTTCTGGTTGGTTGGATGTAATGTTGCAAGTTGACTAAATTAATGGATTCCCAGACCTGATGGGCCATGCTTAAAACTTCTTCTAGGGGTTGCTCTGTAAATCGATAGTAGTAGTTATTGGGATCATTCTGAGCTAATGCAAGAAGTTTTTGGAAGCGATCGAGATACCAAGATTCGATATCATCAACTGCAGCATCCACATAGATCGAAAAATCAAAGAAATCGGTCATATAGAGACTGTCATTTTGCGGATTTTGAAAGACATTGATCCCTTCGACAATGACAAAATCAGCTGGTAAAATCGTTTGCTTCTCATCTGGGACAATATCGTATATTTCGTGGGAATAGACGGGGATTTCTACGCTCTTGTTGTTTTTGATTTGATTAAGAAAATCAAGGAGCAATTCCATATCATAGCTTTCCGGAAATCCTTTTCGATTGAGGATCTCTTGTTCTTTTAAGATAGCATTTGGATAGAGAAAACCATCCGTTGTTACCAACTCTACAGTCGAGCCTTCGAAGGTTCGTGACAGCAGGATTTGAAGTAAACGGCTAGTGGTAGATTTTCCAACCGCTACGCTTCCTGAAACACCAATGACAAAGGGTTGGCGCTCACTCGTTTTTTGAAGAAAAATACCTTTTGAGAAGGCCAAATCTTCTTTGGAACGCTTGTAGATGCCTATAAGGTTTGTCAAAGGCAGGTAGACGTCACGTACATCTTGGAGGTTGATGCGGTCGTTAAAACTTTTAATAGAATTGAGCTCTGTTTGAGAGAGTGGTGGGGTGGTTTTGCGGTGCAAATTTTGCCAGGTTTCCCGATTAATTTTTTCAAAATGTAGAAATTCTTTGTCCATATGTCACTCCTATTGTAGTCTTTAGTATACCAATTTTTAGAGGTCATGTAAACGATTTAAAAAAGGAGTGAATTATGATAAAATAACCTTATGAGTAAAATGTATTTCGATGTAAACCCAGATGCAGCCCATGATATTCATGATCTGGCTGTTGTTTTATTGGGACAAAAGATGAATTTTTATACGGACGCCGGCGTCTTTAGTAAAAAAATGATTGACTATGGAAGCCAGGTGCTCTTATCAACCCTGGATTTTCAAGAAGGGGAAAGTGTCCTCGATGTTGGCTGTGGCTATGGTCCAATTGGCCTCTCTCTAGCTAAAGCCCAGGGAGTCGCCGTGACCATGGTCGATGTCAATGAGAGGGCACTAGACTTGGCTAAGAAAAATGCTAGCCGAAACGGCGTGGAAGTTCAGATCTTTTCTTCGGATGTCTATGAAGCAGTCGAAGGGGTCTTTGACCATGTAATCAGTAATCCGCCGATCCGAGCTGGTAAGAAAGTGGTCCACCAAGTGATCACCGGTAGTTTTGAACATTTGAAACCAGGTGGAGACTTGACCATTGTCATTCAGAAAAAACAAGGAGCTCCGAGCGCTAAGGCCAAGATGGAAGAGACGTTTGGCAATTGTGAGACAGTAAAAAAAGACAAAGGCTATTATATTTTAAGAAGTGAGAAAGAATCATGAGAGCAGTAGATATCATTCAGAAAAAAAGAGATGGTCTTGCCTTAAACAAGGAAGAAATTGAATGGCTGATTGAGGGATATGTGGCTGGAACAGTTCCGGATTACCAAATGTCAGCTTTTGCTATGGCTGTTTATTTTAAGGGGATGACGACAGAAGAAATCTCTCATATGACCATGAAGATGGTCCAAACGGGGCAACAGTTTGATCTGTCAGCTATTCCAGGGATCAAGGTGGACAAACATTCGACTGGTGGTGTCGGAGACAAGGTGACCTTGGTCTTGGTGCCTTTGGTTGCAAGTTTCGGAGTGCCGGTTGCCAAAATGAGCGGTCGTGGCTTAGGCCACACGGGTGGAACCATCGATAAGTTGGAATCCATTAAGGGTTTCCAGATTGAACGGACCCAAGAGGAATTTATCCAGCAGGTGCAGGAGATCGGCTTATCGGTCATTGGTCAATCCGACCAACTTGTAAAAGCAGACAAACTTTTGTATGCTCTGCGTGATGTGACAGCGACAGTGGATACCATTCCTTTGATTGCTAGCTCCGTTATGAGTAAGAAAATCGCTGCTGGAGCGGATGCTATTCTTTTGGACGTGACGGTAGGCGAGGGTGCCTTCATGAAGAATATTGAGGATGCTCGTCGCTTAGCACGTACCATGGTGGATCTTGGAAATGCAGTGGGTCGGAAAACCATCGCTGTCATTACAGATATGAGCCAACCATTGGGAACCAGTATTGGCAATCGTTTAGAGATTTTGGAAGCCCTGGATATTCTGAAAGGACAGGGGCGCGCTGAAGTCACTGAGTTTATTTGTGAATTAGCGCAAATCATGTTGAAATTGGCCAATGTAGATCAATCGATTGAAGCCATCCTTGAACACTTGACCAATGGTCAAGCTTTAGCGAAGTTTGAAGAAATGGTGGTGGCTCAAGGTGGAGACTTAGAAGATTTGCATCGTCCCGTTAAAGTGGATCAGGTCCTTGAAGTAACAGCGGACCAAGATGGCGTCATTGCTGCTTTACCTGCCATGGAGTTTGGTTTGTTTGCTATGCGCCTGGGTGCTGGTCGTGCTGTCAAATCGGATCCCCTCGATTATGAAACAGGGATTGTGTTTGACAAAAAAGTGGGAGAGCACGTCAAAAAAGGGGAACGCATTGCTCGCATTTTCATGAATGAAAAAAATTCACAAGAAAGAGTTACAGAATTCAAAAAAAATGTTAAAATACTAGAAAGGGCTGAAAGCGTTAAAGAAATTATTGAAATAATATCTTAAGTAGCTCAGGAGATTGTATGAAGTTAAATAAATATATCGATCACACTCTTTTAAAACCAGATGCGCAACAAGAACAGATCGAAAAGCTGATCGAAGAAGCCAAGGCTTATGATTTTGCGAGTGTCTGTGTGAACCCGACATGGGTGAATTTTGCGGCTGAGGGCTTGCGCGATTCAGACGTTAAAGTTTGTACCGTCATTGGTTTTCCTTTAGGAGCAAATACACCATTTGTCAAAGCGTGTGAAACAAAAAATGCGATTCAAAATGGTGCCGATGAGATTGACATGGTCATTAATATCGGGGCTCTTAAGTCTAAGAATTTAGCACTAGTTGAGGAAGATATCCAAGCGGTAGTCGAAGCGAGCGGTGATAAGCTGGTCAAAGTCATCATTGAGACTTGTCTCTTAACCGATGATGAAAAGATCGTTGCTTGTCAAATTGCTAAGTTAGCTGGCGCAGACTTTGTGAAGACTTCAACTGGCTTCTCAACTGGAGGAGCAACGGTAGAAGATGTGGCCTTAATGCGTCAAACTGTTGGACCCGACATGGGTGTTAAGGCTTCTGGTGGTGCTCGCTCTTATGAAGATGCTCTTGCTTTTATCGAAGCTGGTGCGACCCGTATTGGGACTTCTTCTGGTGTAGCCATCATGGAAGGAAAGGTGGCTCATGGCGACTACTGAGTTGATTGACTTAGCAGTTGAAGTGAGTAAACAAGCCTATGTGCCTTACTCTCATTTCCCAATTGGAGCTGTACTGCTAACGAAGGATGGAGAAATCTATACAGGGGTCAATATAGAAAATGCCAGTTTTGGTTTAACCAACTGTGGAGAACGGACAGCCATTTTTAAAGCTGTTTCTGAAGGAGCTCGTGAGTTTCAAGAGCTCATTATCTACGGGCAAACAGAAAAGCCCATCTCTCCATGTGGTGCTTGTCGCCAGGTCATGGCTGAATTTTTTGAGCCAGACCTTCCTGTAACCTTAGTATCTAAAGATAAATCGACGGTCGTGATGACGGTCAAGGAATTACTTCCATATTCCTTTACAGACTTGACTTAATGGGTCTGTGAGGCGGTCTTTTGACCCTTTCAATACTTCGCAACAATGTTGCACAATAATTTAGGAGGTTCAGTAATGAACAAGAAACAATGGCTAGGCCTTGGTCTAGTAACTGTCGCTGCTATCGGACTTGCAGCATGTGGAAATCGTGCGTCTAAAAAAGATAGCGCTAACTCAGAATCTAAAACAGATTTGAAAGCTGCTATCATTACCGATACTGGTGGTGTGGATGACAAATCATTCAACCAATCTGCTTGGGAAGGTTTGCAAGCTTGGGGTAAAGAAAACGGTCTTTCTAAAGGGAACGGATTTGACTACTTCCAATCAACAGATGAATCTCAATATGCGACAAACCTTGATGAAGCTGTTTCTAACGACTACAAATTGATCTTTGGTGTTGGTTTTGCCTTGAGCGACTCTGTTAAAAAAGCTGCAAAAGACAACCAAGATGTGAACTATGTCATCATCGATGACCGTATTGAAGGACAAAAGAACGTAGCATCTGCTGTTTATGCCGATAACGAAGCTGGTTACCTTGCTGGTATCGCTGCTGCAAAAACTACAAAAACTAAACAAGTTGGTTTTGTAGGTGGTATGGAAAGTGAAGTTATCACTCGTTTCCGCGCTGGATTTGAAGCTGGTGTTAAATCTGTTGACCCATCTATCAAAGTTCAAGTAGACTACGCTGGTTCGTTCGGTGACTCTGCTAAAGGTAAAACAATTGCTGCTGCACAATACGCTGCAGGTGCAGACGTTATCTACCAAGTAGCTGGTGGTACTGGTGCAGGTGTCTTCTCTGAAGCTAAAGACTTGAACGAGAAGAAAAATGAAGACGAAAAAGTTTGGGTTCTTGGTGTTGACCGTGACCAAAAAGCTGAAGGTGAATACACTTCTAAAGATGGTAAAAAATCTAACTTTGTATTGGCTTCAAGCTTGAAGAAAGTCGGAGAATCTGTAAAAGACTTGGCTAAGAAAACTGCTGACGGTAAATTCCCTGGCGGTAAAGTGATTACTTATAGCTTGAAAGATGGTGGAGTTGATTTGACAACTGACAACCTTTCTGCAGATGCTAAAAAAGCAGTCGAAGATGCTAAAGCTAAAATCCTTGACGGGTCTCTTAAAGTTCCTGAAAAATAATATTTGATTGGATCGGCCCGACCTTCAAGGGCCGTTCCTTTTAATAAATTGAGACATTTTTGTCTCAGTAAAATCTATTAGCAACCCTAGTAGATTTTATTGAAATAAAAATAGATTTGAAAGGAAACACCCCCATGACACATGAATATGTCATCGAAATGCGTGAGATTACCAAAAAATTTGGTGACTTTGTAGCAAATGACAAGATTAATCTTCAGTTGCGCAAAGGTGAAATCCATGCACTTCTTGGAGAAAATGGTGCAGGGAAATCTACCCTGATGAATATGCTGGCTGGTTTGTTGGAACCAACTAGCGGAGACATCGTGGTAAATGGAAAAACTGTTAACCTAGACTCACCTTCAAAAGCAGCTTCTTTAGGAATTGGAATGGTGCACCAACACTTTATGTTGGTTGAAGCTTTCACTGTTGCTGAAAATATCATCCTTGGTTCTGAAACCACTAAACACGGTGTTTTGGACCTTAAGAAAGCCAGTCAAGATATCCTTGACTTGTCTAAAAAATATGGCTTGGCAGTAGATCCAAATGCTAAAGTTGAGGATATTTCCGTTGGTGCGCAGCAACGTGTGGAAATCTTAAAGACGCTTTATCGTGGAGCCGACATCCTAATCTTCGATGAACCAACTGCGGTGTTGACACCAGCTGAAATCGAAGAATTGATGACAATCATGAAGAACTTGGCGAATGAAGGAAAATCGATCATCTTGATTACGCACAAGTTGGATGAAATCCGTGCTGTTTCTGACCGCGTCACAGTTATCCGTCGTGGTAAATCGATTGAGACAGTCGAGATTGGTGGAGCTACTAACCAAGACTTGGCCGAAATGATGGTCGGCCGTTCTGTTTCCTTTAAGACTGAAAAAGGTCCTTCTCAACCGAAAGAAGTGGTCTTGTCGATCGAAAACTTGGTTGTAAACGAAAACCGTGGTGTCCCAGCTGTTAAGAATTTGTCACTGGAACTTCGTGCTGGTGAAGTCGTTGGGATCGCAGGGATTGATGGAAATGGTCAGTCTGAGTTGATCCAAGCCATTACAGGTCTACGGAAGGTAAAATCGGGTTCAATTAAGATTAAAGGCAAGGATGTTGTAGGACTACGTCCACGTCAAATCACAGAAATGAAGGTAGGGCACGTCCCTGAAGACCGTCACCGGGATGGTTTGGTCCTTGATATGATGATCTCTGAAAACATGGCTCTTCAAACCTACTATAAAGAACCTCTTAGCAAGAATGGTATTTTGAATTATCCAAATATTACCTCTTATGCCAAGAAGTTGATGGAAGAGTTTGACGTTCGTGCAGCTAGTGAAGTGGTACCAGCTAAGGCTCTTTCTGGAGGAAACCAGCAAAAAGCCATTATCGCTCGGGAAATCGATCGCGATCCAGATCTCTTGATCGTCAGCCAGCCGACTCGTGGATTGGACGTTGGAGCGATCGAATATATCCACAAACGTTTGATACAAGAACGGGATAATGGAAAAGCCGTTCTGGTTGTCAGCTTTGAATTAGATGAAATTTTGAATGTTTCTGATCGTATTGCGGTTATTCATGATGGGAAGATCCAAGGGATCGTAACCCCTGAAACAACGAATAAGCAAGAACTTGGAATCCTCATGGCAGGAGGACAAGTAAAGGAGGGAGCATCAAATGAATAAGAATTTAAAACAAATTGCCGTTCCATTGGTGTCTGTCCTTTTAGGATTGGTCTTGGGTGCCATTATTATGTGGGCCTTCAGCTATGATGCCCTTTGGGGATATGAATTGCTGTTTAAAAAAGCCTTTGGTTCGATTAAGAGTTGGGGAAATATTTCCCGTGCCATGGGGCCACTGATTTTGGTTGCTCTTGGATTTTCAGTAGCTAGCCGGGCCGGCTTCTTTAACGTTGGACTTCCTGGTCAGGCTTTTGCAGGATGGATCATGGCGACTTGGTTTGCCCTCTCCTTCCCAAATATGCCTCGCTTACTGATGATTCCGATGACCGTTTTGATTGCGGCTATTGCAGGTGGATTTATTGGAGCGATTCCTGGTTTCCTTCGTGCCTATCTCGGAACCAGTGAGGTCATCATCACCATTATGATGAACTACATTGTTCTCTATGGTGGGAATGCCTTGATACATAGCTTCCCAGCTTCCTTGATGAAAAACAAGGACTCAACCATTGATGTGGGAGCCAACGCTGTCTACCAGACGGAGTGGTTGCGTAATTTGACGGACAAATCACAAATGAACATCGGGATCTTCTTTGCCATCATCGCAGTGGTGGTCATCTGGTTCTTGATGAAGAAAACAACACTTGGTTTTGAAATCCGTGCCGTTGGTCTCAATGCGAATGCGGCAGAATACGCAGGGATGTCTGCAAAACGGACCATTATCCTTTCTATGATCATTTCTGGTGCTCTTGCTGGTATTGGTGGGGTAGCAGAAGGTCTAGGTATTTACTCAAATGTCTATGTTCAAACAAGCTCAATGAGTGTTGGATTTAACGGAATGGCCGTTGCCCTTCTTGCGATGAATTCACCAATTGGTATTCCATTTGCTGCCTTCTTGTTTGGTGCACTTCAAATTGGGGGAGTTGGTATGAAGCCAGCTGCAATCCCTGAAGAAGTCGTTCAAATTGTGACAGCATCCATTATCTTCTTCGTATGTGCCCACTACATTATCGAAAAGATGATCTCGATGCGTTCAGCTAAAAAAGGAGGAGCAAACTAATGAGTATTGTAACGATTTTAAGTATTCTTGTTTCCTCTATGATTGTGTATGCGGCGCCGCTGATCTTCACAAGTATCGGAGGAGCATACTCAGAACACGCTGGGGTTGTTAACGTTGGTCTGGAAGGAATCATGGTTATGGGAGCCTTCTCAGGTATTATCTTTAACTTGACTTTTGAGCCTGAGTTAGGAAGTTTGACACCATGGTTGTCCTTGATCGTTGCTGCAGGAATTGGAGTACTCTTCTCCTTGATCCACGCGGTGGCAACCATTCATTTCCGTGCTGACCATATCGTCTCAGGTACAGTATTGAACTTGATGGCACCTCCATTGGCAGTCTTTCTTGTCAAAGCGATGTATAACAAGGGACAAACTGATAATATCAAAGTTGCCTTTGGGAAAACATCTATTCCAGTCTTATCTAAAATTCCGGTCATTGGGGATATTTTCTTCAACAATGCCAGCATCATCGGCTGGGTTGCGATTCTATTTTCATTCTTTGCTTGGTTTATCATGTTCAAGACGAAATTTGGATTGCGTCTTCGTTCAGTTGGTGAACACCCACAAGCAGCAGATACATTGGGAATCAATGTATATAGAATGCGCTACTTAGGAGTGATGATCTCAGGTGCTCTTGCAGGAATCGGAGGAGCCATTTACGCTCAGTCAGTTTCTGTTAACTTCGCGGTGACGACTATTGTAGGTCCTGGATTTATCGCCCTTGCGGCTATGATTTTCGGGAAATGGAACCCAATCGGGGCCATGCTTGCTAGTCTCTTCTTTGGAGCTTCTCAAAGTTTGGCTGTTATCGGGAATCAATTGCCTTTGCTTAAAGGGATCCCATCCATCTACTTGCAAATTGCGCCTTACGTTTTGACCATGGTTGTCTTGGCAGCCTTCTTTGGACAAGCAGTTGCGCCAAAAGCAGATGGTGTTAACTATATTAAATCGAAATAATGCACAGAGAGAGGTTGGGACAAAAGTCCTAGCCTCTCAATTGTTTT
>NZ_KV794418.1:0-54939 GCF_001808745.1 Streptococcus sp. HMSC057G03 | reverse complement strand
GAATTCTAACGAATTACCGATTTCTGTCCCACGCTCTCTTTTGCTTTGTAAAGGCCCCTCTTAGTCGCAATTTCTTTAGAATTAAGGTACAATAAGAATACAACTTTACACGTATTGGAGGAGCAGATGTTTAAGTGGATGAGACGCCTGATTGGCATGGTGATCGTTTTATTTATTTTATTAGTGGTCCTGTTGGTTCCTGGATCTATTCCTGAAGGGGAGCAGCTGAGAAATGTGCAGGCAGGGAGTTCTTTGATTGAGCTGGCTCAAAATGCAGTTTCAAATGCTTCTGTGAGCACTGAAGGGGTCTCAACTGAGCTAAGTCTCAATTCTGTACAATTAAGTCAGGTCGTCAAAACAAGTGCTGGATCCGCCCTTGACAATTCTGACTATCAAAAGATAGCATTAGGAATGGATGGCAATGACCTTCACGTCAAAGTTCCTGTATCATTAGGGCCAGTCGATAGCTATCTAGATTTAACCATGACCGGTCAAGTTGAAAACAATGTCATGAATTTGACTGTGACAGCTGCTAAATTAGGGAAAATGCCGATTCCAAAATCCTTAGTTCTCAACTATTTGAAGGATCAATCCAATCAAAATGGAGGCGGCTTCACAGTGAACGGTGATCAGATTACGCTTGAGATCCCTCAAGCAGGTTATACTATCTCAAAAGCGCGAGTAGAAAATGGCAATGCCAAGGTGACGGTTAGTATCTCCTTATTTTAAGACTATGAAAATGGAGTTGTCATGCTTATCTTTGAATTTTGTGCAGAGAATTTAACGTTTATTGATAAGGCGATTGCTGCTGGGGCAGGTCGCATTGAACTGTGTGACAACCTGGCAGTAGGCGGGACCACACCGAGCTTAGGGGTTATCCAGGAAGCAATCAAACTGACAGAAGAGAAGTCTGTGGATCTATGTGTCATTATCCGGCCTCGTGGTGGAGACTTTGTCTACACAGATCTTGAAGTCCAAGCTATGCTAGCGGATATTCGGGCTGCGAAGGAAATAGGTGTTTCTAGTTTTGTGCTGGGTGCACTGACGAGCGATCGAAAGTTGGACCAGAGGGTCATGCAGCTTTTACTAGCAGCCTGTGGAGAGGCAGAGGTTGTCTTTCATATGGCTTTTGATGAGTTAGCTCATACAGATCAGCTAGAAGCGATTGAGTGGCTTTCTATCCATGGTGTGGCTCGAATTTTAACTCGAGCTGGAGGTCTAGGTGCCACACTAGAGCAACGTTTTGAACATTACCATCGTTTATTAGATGCGGCTAAGGGAAAGATTCAGATCCTGCCAGGTGGAGGTGTGACCCTTGACAATCGTCAGCTCTTTTTGGAGCAATTGGGCGTTTGTCAACTGCATGGCACGCGCATTGTGTTTTAAAAAAGAAACGATCACTGCTTGAAGTAGTTTTGAAGATCCGTTATCAAGGTTGGGGACGTTGTTCCCAGCCTCTTCTAGTGCAAAAATGAATAAGGGAGAGAAATTGTTTTTAGAGAATTATTTTGACCGCTACACTTTTCAGCCAGAAAAGGGAATGGCTTATGGATTTGAGAAAATAGAGGCAGGCTATGAGTATCAGTGCCCCGTCTTTTCGGACACATTTCTCTTAAAATTCCGAGTCTGCGACCAGAAGATTTCCTTTCGGGTCTATGATCAGGATACAGGGGACGAGTATATCCAGATCCATCTGGAACAGCTACAAGGAAATTTCGTTGGCCAAGTCAGAGAAGCCTGTCAAGAAAGTCTTGCAAGGATCCGCCAAGCCTGTTTTGAGGTAGAAGATTTTCTCTATCCTCAAACCAAGCGTCTCATGGCCTATATTTCCCAACACTATCAGGGAACGATTGAATATTTGTGGGAAAGATCTCCTGAATCTGGTGCGATTCGCCACCGAGACACCCTCAAGTGGTATGGTGTCTTTATGACCATTAATTGGAAAAAACTAGATGCTGGCAAGTCAGGGAAAATAGAAGTTTTGAATGTCAAGTCTGATCAAGTAGCTCAGTTCGTTCAACAAAAGGGGATATATCCAGCTTTTCATATGAATAAAAAATATTGGGTGAGTATCCCGCTCGATGGAACAATTGCTGATGAGGAGTTGTTTGCTCTAGTGGACAGTAGCTGGCAACTCACCAAAAAGGGGAAATAAGATGCATCTGTTAGGGAAATTATCTTGGTTTTTTAAATTAGAGAAGAAGCATTACTTCATCGGGATAGGGTCCTTGATCTTGGTTAGTTTTTTAAATCTCATTCCTCCAAGAATCATGGGACTTGTGATTGATTTGATCGATAAAAGAAGGCTGACACTTAGGCAGTTAGTTGTGGATATCGCCCTTTTGGTCCTCGCAGCTCTAGCCATGTATGGCCTTCGTTTTGTTTGGAGACGCTATATTTTTGGGACGGCCAATAAGTTGGCTCGGATCTTGCGTTACCGTTTGTTTCAGCAATTTACGCTCATGTCTCCGTCTTTTTATCAGCGTTATCGGACAGGGGATCTCATGGCCCATGCTACTAATGATATCAATGCGGTAACCATGTTTGCTGGTGGTGGGGTTATGTCTGCTGTAGATGCTTCTGTGACAGCCTTGGTGACCCTAGTCAGCATGTTTTTCATGATTGATTGGCGCTTAACCCTCTTAGCTATTTTGCCCCTACCGGTCATGGTAGTAGTAACTTCGGCTATCGGACGCAAAAATCACAAAGCCTTCAAAGAGGCCCAAGAAGGCTTCTCAGAGCTGAACAACTTTGTTCAGGAATCAGTATCAGGAGTCAAGGTGACCAAATCCTTTGGCTTTCAGGCAGATGAGATTCAGGCTTTTGAAAAAACCAATCAAATGGTCTTTTCAAAGAATATGACTTCAGCCGGTTACAATGCTTTGTTTGATCCGACCACTCTTCTTTTTGTCGGTCTCTCCTATGTCTTGACGCTCTACTTCGGGGGGCTATTTGTTCAGGAAGGGAGCCTGACGGTTGGACAAATCGTAACCTTTATAACCTATCTCAATATGCTCGTCTGGCCTCTTCAAGCTATGGGCTTCTTGTTTAATATTAGTCAGCGTGCTAGCGTTTCCTATGATCGGATTGAGACACTTTTAGCAGAAACACCTGATATCCAAGATCCAAGTCAACCAGTCAAAAACATTCAAAATGGCGATCTGGAATATGACATTGAAGAATTCGCCTATGAGAAAGAGCCTGTCCTTGAAAAGGTTGTCTTTCATTTAGAAAAAGGGCAAACCCTTGGAATTGTGGGTCCAACTGGATCTGGAAAGACCACCTTGTTGCGTCTCTTGCTTAGAGAGCACGACTTGGAGCAGGGAGATATCTTGCTCAATGGAATCTCCATCAAACATTATCGCTTAGAAGATCTTCGAAGCTTGATCGGCTACGTCCCTCAAGATCAGATTCTCTTTGCCATGACCATTCGCGAGAATGTCGCTTTTTCAGATCCACAGATCAAGGAGGAAGAGGTGATGAAGGCTCTGAGAACTTGTGGAGTCTATGAAGATATTCTGGCCATGCCAGACCAGATGGAGACAGTGCTAGGAGAGAGAGGGGTCTCTCTTTCTGGCGGACAAAAGCAACGGATTGCCATGAGTCGTGCTTTGGTCATGAATCCTGAGATCCTGATTTTGGATGATTCCCTGTCTGCAGTAGACGCTAAGACGGAGCATCAGATTATCGAAAATATGAAACAGGAACGCAAGGGGAAAACAACCATCATCACAGCTCACCGCTTATCAGCGATCGTTCACGCGGATTTGATTCTGGTAATGGAAAACGGACAGATCAAGGAGAGAGGAAATCATGAGGAATTAATGGCTCAAAAAGGTTGGTACTATGAAACCTACCAAGCCCAACAATTATCAGAAGAAATGGAGGGAAAGCTGAATGAAAATATCTGAAGCTCATGTTATGAAGCGGCTCTTGACTTACATGTGGCGTTATAAATGGTTAACGGCCCTAGCTTTAGCCTTTACCTTCCTGACTAGTCTGTTATTGACGGCGATCCCTCTTGCAGCACGCTGGTATATTGATCACCTAGTGGATCCAACAGAAGCAGGCTCTCCAGTACTGACAGCTTTTCAGTTTCTCATTCTCTACTATGGGTTATTCATTGGGCGCGTGCTGGCAACTTACCTGAGTCAATTAACCTTTGCGCGTGTATCCAATTCTATCGTAAGAGACATCCGTCTAGATATTTTCCAAAATCTTCAAAGGCTGGGCATGTCCTTTTATGACCAGACAGCAGCAGGTTCAATTGTTTCGCGGGTGACCAATGATACACAGGCAGTCGCAGATATGTTTTCTACGGTCTTTTCAAGCCTGGTTTCATCCTTTTTACTCTTTCTAGTCACCCTGGTAACCATGTTTAGTTTGGACTGGCATTTGACCATTTGGATCCTGCCTTTTCTTCCCATTATTTGGTTTTCCATCCGTCTCTATCGCAAGTTATCCAATCGCTTGGTCAAGATGACCCGACAAAAATTATCAGATATCAATGTGAAATTATCGGAATCCATTGAAGGAATGCGGATCGTCCAGGCCTTTCGTCAAGAAAAACGCTTGACGGATGAATTCGAACAGATTAATGGGGAACATTTGGATTACGCCAACCGATCTGTGGATGTCAATTCCCTCTTTTTGAGGCCAGCAATGACCCTGTTACAGGTCCTGGCTTATGCGGTCATTCTAACCTTTTTTGGCCTAAATTGGCAGTCCTCTGGCTTTACAGCAGGTCTTATCTATGCCTTTATCCAGTATGTTAGCCAGCTTTTCCAGCCCTTGATTGATGTCACCCAAAATTTTGCAACCTTGCAGACCTCAACCATTTCTGCAGGTCGTGTGTTTGAAATGATGGATCGAGACGACTATGAGCCCAAGCAAGCTGGTAGCCTGAAAGAAATTGAGCAGGGAGATATTCGTTTTGAGCATGTATCTTTTTCTTATGATGGCAAACGGGATGTCCTAAAAGATATCTCCTTTGAGGTCAAAAATGGACAAACCATCGCTTTTGTTGGTCATACTGGTTCTGGTAAATCCTCTATTATCAATCTCTTCATGCGATTTTATGAATTTGATCGTGGCCGGATCTTGATTGATGGACAGGATATCAAGGACTACAGCCAGGAAGCCTTGCGCAATTCTATCGGTTTAGTGTTGCAAGAGCCTTTCCTCTATCATGGGACCATTGCTTCTAATATCCGGATGTACCATGAAGAACTGACTGATGAGGAAATCCGACAAGCAGCTGCATTTGTGGATGTAGCAGACTTTATTGAGGGTCTACCTGGTGGCTATGATCATCCTGTAACAGAGCGGGGTTCTACCTTATCGACTGGTCAGCGTCAGCTTCTGGCTTTTGCCCGGACCATTGCTGCCCAGCCTAAGATCCTCATTTTGGATGAGGCCACTGCCAATATCGACCAAGAGACGGAAGAGATGATCCAAAATTCTCTGAAGAAGATGCGCCAAGGACGGACAACCATTGCCATTGCCCATCGCCTTTCTACCATCCAAGATGCCGATTGCATCTATGTTCTCGATAAAGGAAAAATCATCGAATCGGGCAATCACGATCAACTCATTGCTCTAGGAGGAACGTATAAGAAAATGTATGACCTCCAGGCCGGTATGATGAAATAAGGAAAACAATGAGGCTGGGACAAAAGTCCTAGCCTCTCAGTTGTTTTTGGATTGTCGAGCAAGACGCAGTGGTTGAGTGGGCTCTACTACGCTGATTTTATCAGCTTTTACAGCCCTACTCAACTGTGCGGAGGTGGGGCGACGAAATCGAATTCTAACGAATTACCGATTTCTGTCCCACTCTCTTGTTTTTCTTCTTTGAAAGCTGTAAAATATAGAAAAGAACAGAAAAAGGGAGCATAAACCATGTCAAACGATCTGATCATGATGGGAGTTGTGATTGTCTTATTTGGACTCTACTTCACCCTTCAAGTTGAGCTCAATAGAGTCAGAAATCAATTTACTCATTATCTTCTAAAACCAGGTAGTATTTCCAAGGAACAAAGAGAGAAGTACCTCAAAGAACCAGAGATGGAAGCGATTCGCTTAATTCGCATCGACTATCGGATTGGCCTTCAAAATGCCAAACTTGTCTATGAGCACTTAAAGAAATAAGAAGACCCTCGTATAGTCTATACGAGGGTTTATCTTTCAAAAAAAGGCGTAAGCTTTGGTAAAACATTGGCCACATCTGCTGATTTGATCTTGGCGAGTTGATAAGGACAAGCCGTGATGTAGGCTGCTTCAAAGAAATCAAGCGGGAGTCCACTGTGTTTTACGGCAGCAAGAGATTGAACTTGGCTGAGTTCTAAAAGGATCCCGTCGTGGGTCAGGGTCAGATGGGGAAGAAGAGTAGACTGGGCCATCAAGGTCTTTAGACTGGCTTCTTCCTCTTTTTTTCTGGCTAGGAGTCGCTTTTTATTGGTCAGATACATACCGTTATCAATGTAGAGACTTAAGGCCTTTTGCATGATCAGATTGCTATCATAGTCCAGAATCGTCTTATAGGTTAAGACCGGCTTTAGAAGGGCTTGGGGAAGGATCATGGAAGTGATGCGAAGAGCAGAAAAGAGATTGGTCGAAAAAGATTTGATATAGATGACACGGTTCTTTTGATCCAAATAATGAAAAGATGGAGCATTGCTGCCATCAAGATCTCCCAAATAGTCGTCCTCAACAAGGTAGACATCATATTGGTCAGCTAGTTGCAAGATCGCTTCTTTCTGCTTGGTCGAATAGCTATGACCGAGCGGATAGTGAAAACGAGGGATCGTGTAGAAGAATTTGATATGGCCACTTTTGAAAATCTCTTCAAGCTCCTCAAGATCAATCCCCGTTAAATTACGTTGAATGGTACGGTAGGCAAGTTGCTGTGAATCTAAGAGTTGGTTCATCCGGTGATAAGTCGGTTGCTCGATCAAGATCTGCGATTTTTTATTGGGAAAGTCAATCTGGCTGAGGATATTAAGCGCCTGTTGAGTACCAGCAGTCAAAACAATCTGATCTGCAGTCGAATAAATACCTTCTTCCTTCAATAAGCCTTGAATGGATTGGCGTACTTCGAGCAAGCCTGCTTGGTCCGAAAAGTTGTTGAAGAGATAATTCTCCCGTCCAATCAAGGTTTCATTGATACAGGTCCGAAAGTCCTCGAAAGCCTGGTTGCGGTCTTTCTCTAATTTTAGTGGAAGATCCTCATGTCGATTAGGTTCTTGCTCCAAAACATAGTAGCCACTTTGAGGCTTAGCATAGAGGAAGTGCTGGTAAGTCAAGTCCAGCAAGGCTCGTTGCACTGTGTCCTTGCTACAAGAAAATTGACCGGCTAACTGGCGAACAGAAGGAATTTTCTCTCCAGTCTCCAGTTCGCCATCTTGAATGGCTTTTTTTAGAACATGAATAATTTGTTGGTATTTGCTCGTCTTCATCTTGACTGTCCCCATACAGTTTTTTACTATTGTACAGAAAAAATCACAAAAAAACCACTCATAAGAGTGGTGAGCGTATTACATAAAGTAAACGATGGCTAAATACTGAAGGGCAGAAGCAGCAAGGATGAAGAGGTGCCAAATCATATGGAAATAGGGTTTCTTCTTAGCATAAAAGCCAGCTCCCACCGTGTAGCACAGACCGCCCATGAGCATGAGCCCCCAGAAGATAGGGGTAGTTTGACTAACAATTTGGGGAATAATAAAGATAACCAACCAGCCCATGATCAAGTAAAGAGCTAGGCTGAATTTTTCATTGACTTTTTTAGCAAAGATTTTGTAGAGGATGCCAAAGATAGTGGTTCCCCATTGGATTAAGATAATGCTGTAGCCCATCCAGTTGTTCATCAAGGTGAGGACAACTGGCGTGTAACTGCCTGCGATCGCAATGTAGATCATGGAATGGTCGATAATGCGAAGCACATACTTTTGTGGAGAATCATAAGACATGGCATGGTAGATAGTCGAAGACAGAAACATCAAAAAGAGGCTAATGACAAAAATAGAAGTCCCAAAAGCACTAAGAAAACCGTGTTGCTCAAAACTGTAGACTGCTGAGATCGGAAGCAGGATGAGCATAAGGAGGGCGCCAACAGCATGGGTTACGCTATTGGCGATTTCCTCGCCAAAAGATAATTTTTTACTAAGTTTCATGGTATAATTCATCAGTTTCTTCCTCCTTGTTTGCTGGTTGTATATAAGATAGGGTTTCTAGATAAAGTTGAACTGTCTGACAGGCAGAGCGAATAATGGGTGCAATCGGCTCTTTTTGCTCATTGAGATAAGCAACAAAGCTATTATAGAGAAGATCTGAGCTTGCCTGGTCCTGTAAGAAATTTAAGGTAGAAGCGATCTCCTGAATAGAAAAGACCGTTTTTAAGGTTGTAATAGCGATCAAACGAGCCACCTGTCTACGCTGGTATTTCTTCTTATCTGGTTTTTCAACATAGCCATGTTTTACGTAATTATTGATCATGGCAGCCGTCAAGCCCTTGTCAGAAGAAGAGAGGACAGGTGCACAGGTTTTATTGACATAAAGAAGGACCTGATCAAGATAGAGATCTAGCTCAGGTAGTTGCTCCCACGTTGGATAGGAAAAAGTGGACACGAAATCTTCACCTTTCTTTAATCTAGTTTTCATAACTAGATAATAACATTTATAAAAACTCCTGTCAAGAAAATTTGAAAAATATGGTACAATAGACCTATGAAACTATTAATTCCATCCGCCAAAGAACTGAACGAACAGGCTCGTATCGTCGAGCCCCAACCCTTGTCAGAGAACACAAAAACCATCCTTCAAGCTATGAATCAATTCTCGCTAACAGAATTAGCGACCTTTTACGGGATCTCAGAGGAAAGAGCTCTAGTAGAAAAGGAAAGAATTGGGGCTCTGTTAGCTGGGAGTGCTAAAACCTATCCTGCTTTGGAACTGTTTGATGGCCTTATGTATCGTAGTATCGAGCGTCAAGACTTATCCGAAAAAGAGCAGGCTTATCTGCAGGAGCATTTGTTAATCACGACTGCTTTATATGGTGTGCTACCTGCCTATGAAGGGATTGCTCCCCATCGCTTGGATTTTATGATGAAGCTAAAACCAGCTGGAAAATCTCTAAAGGTACTCTGGAAAGAGGACTATGATCAGGCAGTAGAAGATGAAGAACAGATCTTATCTCTTTTATCTTCTGAGTTTGAACAAGTCTTTTCAAAAGCCATTCGTGAGCGAATGATTCGGATCAAATTCATGGAGAATCGTGGTGGGACCCTGAAGATTCACTCGACGATTTCAAAAAAAGCACGTGGGGCCATGGTGACAGCTATGATGAAGGAAGAAATCATCCATCTAGAAGATCTGAAATCATTAGAAGTAGCAGGTTTCTCTTATCGTGAGGATTTATCGCAAGAGAAGGAATGGGTCTTTGTGAAAGAATAAATAAAAATATTCCTGAGAAGCGTCAGGAATATTTTTTTGATCTGTTAGATAAAGAGAATGCACGATGAAAACTCCAAAATAGAGGATTTTGGAGTCAGAATCGTCTTGAGCAGTAGGCTTAGGCGATATGTTTGAATTTCTTCAAGAGTTCTGTCAACTCAGCTTGCTCGCCACTATTAAAGACTTGCATCAAGCGTTGAATATTTTTGATATGATCTGGAAGAGCTTCTTCGATCTTTTTACGACCGGCATCTGTAATAGATACAAGATAAGCACGGCGGTCTTCTGGATCGGTTTCGCGTGTAATCCAACCATCGCGGACCATATTGCGAATAACCACAGTCATATTTCCAGAGGTCGCAAGAATGCTATCAATCAGATCTTGAATGCGGAGATCGCCTTTGCTGTACAAGGTCTCAAGTACAGAGAATTGAGTTGGTGTCAACTGGTGCTTTTTAAAGATATGAGCCTCAGAGGCACGGATCAATCGTTCTGCCTTGTGGAAGACGATCATGGTTTTTAAATCTACGTTTGCTTCTTTGAATAATCTCTTTAAATTTTCCATATCTATATTTTATCAATAAATAGTATTTCTGTCGTTTAATTTTATTTTCAAATTAGTTACAAAATTGTGACAAATTTATTAAACTATGAACAAATGATAGCAAAGGTGTTAATTTTACTTTGTTTATCAAACAATTTTATACTAAAACATTGTAACAGGTATGAAATATTAGTAACAATTCTTTCTTGAAAATCTATAGAATTCTAGGTGGCTTTGGTGTATAATGAGGGAGTGAAACAGAAAAATAATCTTTTTATAATATGGCAACATATAATAGGAGTCTGTATCTTAGTGTTGACGGTCCTTTTTTCTTGGCTATTTCTTGCTGAAAAAACTTCTGATCGCTTGCAGGATCAAATGGCGCAAGCAAGAAAAATAGCTCTGTCTCACTCTTCGATTGCGACCATTGAGACGGAGAGTTTCTTTCATGGCAAAGAAGCGTATCTTTCCTTCATTGGCAAGGACCAAGAGGGGCAAGATCTAGCGGTTTTGGTGGCGCAGGCGGATGATGCAGTCTACACCTACCCTTTGAAAGAAGGAGTTAGTTCCAAAGAGGCAGCTTCTGTCGTCAAAGAGAAGAGTCAGGACGCGATTGATCGGGTAACTTTTGGACGCTTTAAAGGCAAACCGATCTGGGAAGTCAAGGCTGGGAGCTCTTATTATGTGGTGGATTTCAAGACTGGGAAAGTCACCGGTGTTTTTTAAGATTTGAGGAGGAAATATGAAATTATCAAATCGTGTATTGGAAATGGAAGAAAGTGTGACCTTGGCTGCAAATGCGCGTGCCAAAGCTTTGGCAGCAGAAGGTCGTGATATCTTAAGTTTGACCCTGGGTCAACCTGACTTTGCGACTCCAAAAAATATTCAAGAAGCAGCAGTCGCATCGATCGAGGATGGTCGCGCTAGCTTTTATACGGTAGCATCTGGACTTCCAGAATTGAAGGATGCCATTAGCGACTACATGAAAGAGTTTTATGGCTATGCTGTGAACCGGAATGAAGTAGTGGTCGGTACTGGTGCTAAGTTTATCCTCTATGCCTTCTTTACTTCTGTCATCAATCCAGGTGATGAAGTCATCATTCCAACCCCTTGCTGGGTTTCTTATGTAGACCAGGTGAAGATGGTAGAAGGCACACCTGTTACTTTCCAAACAACAGAAGAAAATCACTTCAAGGCAACGGTAGAGCAATTGGAAGCAGCACGGACAGACAAGACAAAAGTTGTTTTGCTGAATTCGCCATCCAATCCAACAGGAATGATCTACAGTAAAGAAGAACTCGAAGCAATCGGAAACTGGGCTGTCGAGCATGATATCTTGATTTTGGCAGACGATATCTATGGTCGATTGGTCTATAATGGCAATACCTTTACGCCCATTTCTAGCTTATCAGAAGCGATTCGCAAGCAAACCATCGTGATTAACGGAGTTTCTAAAACCTACGCTATGACTGGTTGGCGGGTTGGTTTTGCTGTAGGAGATTCTGAGATTATCGGAGCTATGGCCAAGGTGATCAGCCAAACAACTTCCAACTTAACAACCGTTTCCCAATATGCCGCCATCGAAGCCCTCACAGGAGACCAATCTTCTATTGAGATCATGCGTCAAGCTTTTGAGGAACGCTTGAATACTATTTATCCTTTGTTGAATGAAGTACCTGGTTTTGAAGCCATCAAACCTCAAGGAGCCTTCTATCTCTTCCCAAATGTCAAGAAGGCCATGGAGATGAAGGGCTATACGGATGTGACGGAATTTACCACAGCAATTTTAGAAGAAGCAGAGGTTGCTTTAGTAACGGGAGCTGGCTTTGGTGCCCCTGAAAATATTCGCTTGTCTTATGCGACAGATTTGGACACCCTGAAAGAGGCTGTTCGCCGACTCAAGGCCTTTATGGAAAAATAAAATCGCAAGATCCTTAGTAATGAGCTGAGGATCTTTTTCTTTAAAAAAAATCTGGTTTTCACAGGTAGAGCCTAGCACTGAAAGCCTTTTTATGATACAATTAAGAAGATAATGTCTTCGGACAAGTTTAACGAGAAAAGGAAGATGAATGATGACAAAACGGATTACTATCATCGAAGTAAAAGACTATGTTGGTCAAGAAGTGACCATCGGTGCTTGGGTGGCCAACAAATCAGGTAAAGGAAAAATTGCTTTCTTGCAATTGCGTGACGGGACTGCCTTTTTCCAAGGTGTGGCTTTTAAACCAAACTTTATCGAAAAATTCGGCGAAGAAGTGGGGCTTGAAAAATTTGATACCATCAAACGCTTGAGCCAAGAAACATCAGTGTTTGTGACTGGTATTGTCAAAGAAGACGAGCGTTCTAAATTTGGTTACGAATTGGATATTACAGACATCGAAGTGATCGGTGAATCTCAAGATTACCCAATCACTCCTAAAGAACACGGGACAGACTTCTTGATGGACAACCGCCACTTGTGGTTGCGTTCACGTAAGCAAGTAGCCGTGATGCAAATTCGTAATGCTATCATCTATGCAACTTATGAGTTCTTTGATAAGAATGGCTTCATGAAGTTTGATAGTCCAATTCTTTCAGGAAATGCTGCAGAAGATTCTACAGAACTTTTCGAAACAGACTACTTCGGAACACCAGCCTACTTGAGTCAATCCGGTCAGCTTTACCTTGAAGCTGGTGCTATGGCCCTTGGTCGCGTCTTTGACTTTGGTCCAGTATTCCGTGCTGAAAAATCAAAAACTCGTCGTCACTTGACTGAGTTCTGGATGATGGACGCTGAGTACTCTTACTTGACACACGATGAGTCACTTGATTTGCAGGAAGCTTATGTCAAGGCTCTTCTTCAAGGTGTCTTGGACCGTGCTCCTCAAGCCTTGGAAACATTGGAGCGTGATACGGAGCTCTTGAAACGCTACATTGCTGAACCATTCAAACGCATCACTTACGATGAAGCGATTGATCTCTTGCAAGAGCATGAAAACGATGAAGATGCTGATTACGAGCATTTGGAACATGGAGATGACTTCGGTTCACCACATGAAACATGGATTTCAAACCACTTTGGTGTACCAACCTTCGTGATCAACTATCCATCAGATATCAAAGCCTTCTACATGAAGCCAGTTCCTGGTAATCCAGACCGCGTGCTTTGTGCAGATTTGCTCGCACCAGAAGGCTACGGGGAAATCATCGGTGGATCTATGCGTGAGGAAGACTACGACGCCCTTGTTGCGAAGATGGAATCTCTTGGCATGGATCTTACAGAGTATGAATTCTACCTTGATCTTCGTAAATACGGTACAGTCCCACACGGTGGATTTGGTATCGGTATCGAGCGTATGGTAACCTTCGCAGCTGGTACTAAACACATCCGTGAAGCCATTCCGTTCCCACGTATGTTGCATCGTATCAAACCTTAATAGACGTAAAAACGCCATTAGGCGTTTTTAACTTTTATATCTGCTCCTAAAAACTATGAAAGGAATTTCAATGCTGAAAATAGATATCATTGATGGGAAAGAATACGAGGATGGTCAGGGGTCTTTGATCGCAGATCTAGACCATAGCATTCAACAGATGCTCAAGACCTCCTACCCGGAAAGTCAAATGGATGATTTTATCACCTATAAAAATTTGAGCCAATATTGTATGGATTATCTAGGTCAGATTATTGATCGTGCCAATGATAAAAATGATGCGATTAAACAGCAGGTAACAGCTGTCATGCCCGAAAGCGAGCGTCCCTTTAACGTTGAAGACCGCTTGACAGCCAGCTATACCTTCGGTCAGCGTGTGGCGGATTCGGTTGCGCGCTTCGGTGGTTCTTGGACCTTTATTATTAGCTTCATCATGATGATGGCTATCTGGATGTTGATCAATGTCTTGCATCCCTTTGGCTGGAATTTTGACCCTTATCCTTTCATCTTGCTGAATCTAGCACTTTCTACGATTGCGGCGATTCAAGCTCCTTTGATCATGATGAGCCAAAACAGGGCAGCTGATTATGATCGCCTGCAAGCGCGAAATGACTTTAACGTCAATATGGAGTCTGAACGGGAAATTCGCTTGCTTCACACGAAGATTGATCATATGGTGCAGCAGGACCAGACGGATTTACTGGAAATTCAAAAGTTGCAAACCGAATTGTTGGTGTCCTTGTCTAATCAAGTGACCCAATTGCGTCAAGAACTGAATCAAGAAAGAATGAAGGAGGTGGAGAAAATGTAGGCAAATTTAAGTAAGTCTTTTAGAAACACTCATATAATCTATTGAAAGAGGAAAAACAATGTTTAAAAGAACTTACAAACGCAATATTTCACTCCTAGCAGGTTTGGAATTTACATCTTATTTTGGAATCACCAGTTTTTGGATTCTCTTTTTTATTCAAAATGGCCTTTCTTTGCTTCAGATTGGTTTATTAGAGAGTATTTTTCATGGGACGAGCCTTTTATGTGAGATCCCATCTGGTATGTTGGCCGATCGCTTTAGCTACAAGACCAATCTTTATTTGGCTCGCTTGTCCAGTATTGGATCCTCGATCTTGATTTTATTTGGTCAGGGGAATTTTTGGATCTATGCCATTGCTATGATGGTCAATGCTTGGTCTTATAATTTTGACTCGGGGACCAGTACCGCTTTCTTATTTGATTCAGCGGTGGAAGCAGGTCAAAAAGACCGTTATCTTCAGATTTCTAGCTTCTTGTCTGGTGTGGCCGAAGTCACCCGAACGTTAGGTACAGTTGTGGCAGGCTTCTTTATTCACGGAGCATTGGCTTGGACCTATTATATTGCTATTGGGCTTTCCTTGCTTTCCATTCTTTTGATCTTTCTGATGAAAGAGCCAGAGAGCAAGAGTGATGAAAGAAATCATTTGACCTTAAAGCGGATATTGGAGGTAGTGAAACAAGAATGGCAGGAAAAAACAGTCTTGTTTTACTGGATGCTCACCTATCAGTTGGTAGGGACCATCATGTGTATGTTTTATTTTTACTACCAACAGAAAATCAGTGACTTAGCCAGTTGGCAAGTTTCGCTCATCATGTTAATTGGTAGTGGATTCAATCTCCTGGCGGTTTATTTGGCCAGTCAAATCGGGAAAAAATGGAATAGTAATCAAGTCTTTCCGATTCTGGTTGCACTGACAGGGTTGACCTTGCTTTTGGTAGGTGCGAAGACTCCATTCGCCTATTTGAGTGTCTATCTCTTAACCAATGCCCTTTATGCCGTTTACCAACCCATCTACTACAATGATTTACAAGCCTATCTACCTTCCAGTGTACGAGCAACCATGCTGAGTATCAATTCGATGATGTTTAGTTTATCTATGATCGTGATTTTCCCACTGACTGGTTGGTTGATCGATACTTGTGGATTTGTAGCAGTCTTTCTTGTGCTAGGCCTTATAACATTCCTATCTTTCCCTCTCTTACTGATTGGTTTAGGGAGAATGGGCAAGACCTTAAGCGAGGTGACAAAGACTGAATAAAACTTATAGGGTTCTTGAGTCTAACAAGATTTAAATAGCAGAAAAACTGAACAATCCTTCTATGCTATGTAGGAATAGTAAGATTGAAGACAAAGTCATCTTAGAAACTTTCCTTAGGTGAGTACGGACGTCAGCGAACTTCGAAGAAGTTCCATGACTAATTATTGAGCCTAAGGTCTCAACAATTCCGAGTGCTAGAAACAATAGTGTTTCTAGCACTTTTCTCACTGCGGAAAGTTTCAGTAGATGATTAAATATCTCTACCAAAATAAATTATTTTCTACTTATAGAAGTTAATAGATTTATATTAAAGAGCTGTTTGTCTACGTTCTTACTTTTTCTGCTCTGCAGGGAGAGTTTTTTTGTCAGTTAAAATTGTGGTAAAATAGGTATATCCTATTTAGAAAAGATCGAGTAGTATGAAATCATTATTGAAGTATTTTAAGGGCTATCTATGGGAAACTTTTCTAGGGCCCGTGTTTAAGCTTTTAGAAGCTATTTTTGAATTGTGTGTCCCCTTAATCATCGCCCACTTAGTCGATCAGGTCATTCCGAAAAAGGAAACGAGCGCAGTGGTGATGACGGTCGGTGTTTTGTTTTTATTTGCGAGCTTTGGTGTCGTCGTAGCTATTACGGCCCAGTATTTTTCTTCTAAAGCAGCTGTCGGCTTTACCCGCGAGATGACCAAGGATTTGTATGAGAAGATCTTGTCGCTTCCAAAGGACAAACGAGATAGGATCGGGACTTCTAGTTTGGTAACCCGTCTCACTTCGGATACCTATCAAATCCAGGTTGGGATCAACCAATTCTTGCGCCTCTTTTTGAGGGCACCGATCATTGTCTTTGGTTCTATCATCATGGCCTTCACCATCAGTCCCAAATTAACCCTTTGGTTCTTGGGGATGGTGGCGATTTTAACCTTGATTATTGTTACCATGTCACGGATTGTCAATCCGCTCTTTGCTAAGATTCGGAAAATCACAGACCGAATGGTCACGGTGACGCGTCAGCAATTTCAAGGGATGCGGGTGATTCGGGCCTTTGGACAACAGTCTAGTGAATTAGAGGACTTTAGAGAGGTTAATCAGGACTACAAGATCTGGCAAATTCGCGCTGGTATCTGGTCTAGTTTGGTGAGTCCCTTGACCTTCCTTGTGGTCAATACGACCTTGGTCTGTGTCATTTGGCAAGGACAATTGAATATCTCTGCTGGCTTACTAACCCAAGGGATGTTGGTCGCTTTGGTCAATTATTTATTACAAATTTTAACAGAATTGATCAAACTGGCTATGCTGGTCACGTCTTTAAATGTCAGCTATATTTCAGCCAAGCGGGTACAAGAGATCTTTGATTTGAAAGAAGAAGACCTCCTAGAAGCTTTGACAGAGGAAACCGCAAGAGAACAAGAAGCGATTAGCGCCCAGAAAGTTTTTTTCACTTATCCAACGGCTTCAAGCCCAGCCTTAGAAGATATTTCCTTTGATCTGGATCATGGACAGATGCTGGGAATTATCGGTGGTACAGGATCTGGGAAGTCCACCCTTGTTCAGTTATTGAGTCATTTGTATGCTGTTAGTCAGGGGAAATTAGCCCTCTATCATCAAGGTAACTCTCCTAGAACTCTCAAGGAATGGCGGGAGTGGGTAGCTCTTGTCCCACAGAAGGCAGAGCTCTTTAGAGGGACTATCCGCTCGAATCTCTTACTAGGGATGGAAGAAAATCTATCGGATGATGATTTGTGGTGGGCCCTAGAAACAGCTCAGGCGGCTGATTTTGTCCGTGAAAAAGAAGGACAACTCGATGAGCCAGTGGAAGCCTTTGGTCGAAATTTCTCAGGTGGGCAACGTCAGCGTTTGACCATTGCGCGTGCCCTTTTGAAGAAGGCTCCTTTCTTGATTTTGGATGATTCAACTTCTGCCTTGGATTATTTGACGGAAGCACGTCTCTTAAAATCGATAAAAGAAGAATTGAGTGATACGAGTTTGATCCTAGTATCTCAACGAACCAATAGTCTCAAGTCTGCTGATCAGATTTTGGTCTTGAACAAGGGACATCAAGTAGGACTAGGAAATCATGATTTCCTTTTGTCTACCAATGAGATTTATCAAGAAATTCATTATTCACAACACGGGAGGGAGGAAGCATGAGTCAAAAACGTTCTAGTTATGTAAAACGTCTGTTTAGAGATTTTGCTCACCATCCCGGGCTCCTGATTCTAGCTAGTCTTGGAACCATTGCTCAAGTGGCCTTAACGGTCTGGTTACCGATCCTGATCGGACATGCGGTTGATTTAGTCATCAATCCTCTAGGGATGACAGTCTTATGGCCTGTTTTGATCCAAATGGTTCTGGTCATTGTGACCAATACCTTGATCCAATGGATCAATCCTCTTCTCTACAATCAATTGGTCTATCGGTTTAGCCAAAGCCTGAGAGCAGAAGTGATGGAAAAAGTGCATCGCTTGCCCTTGTCTTATCTAGATAAACAAGGGAGCGGGGACTTCGTCAGTCGCCTCACGACCGATGTAGAGCAACTCAATAGTGGTCTTCTGATGGTCTTTAACCAGTTCTTTGTTGGTCTCTTAACCATTCTTGTCACCATCGTGACCATGGCAGAATTGGATTTCTTTATGATGGTGGCGGTTCTTGTCTTGACCCCTTTATCCCTGGTGATTGCTCGTTTTATTGCCAAGCGTTCTTATACGCTTTTCCAAAAGCAGACCAAGGCGCGTGGTCTTCAAACTCAGTTGATAGAAGAGTCTTTGACCCAGGAAAGTTTGATCCAGTCCTTTAATGCTCAGGATCAATTCCGTAAGGCTTTTAAGGGGACGAATGAAAGCTATGCCAACTATTCCCAATCCGCTGTCTTTTATTCTTCAACTGTCAACCCTGCCACTCGCTTTGTAAATGCCTTGATTTATGCAGTAGTGGCTGGATTTGGTGCGGTGCGCATTATTTCGGGATCTCACTTTACTGTCGGTCAATTGGTGACCTTCCTCAATTATGTCAATCAATACACCAAGCCCTTTAATGATATCTCCTCTGTCTTGTCAGAACTCCAAAGTGCCCTTGCCTGCGCAGAGCGCTTGTATAGCGTCTTGGATCAAGCTGAGGTCGAAGAGACAGGGCAACGGGTTCTGGAAAGTCAGGATGTTAAAGGTGCGATTGGTTTTGAACACGTCACATTTGGCTATGATTTGGGACGGACTTTGATCAAAGATTTAACCATTCAGGTTCCAGCTGCCAGTAAAGTGGCCATTGTAGGACCTACAGGAGCAGGAAAATCGACCTTGATTAATCTGCTCATGCGTTTCTACCCTGTTAATTCTGGAGAGATCACGATTGATGGGGTGCCAATTACGGACTACACTCGTGCTTCTTACCGCCAACAGTTTGGTATGGTTTTGCAAGAAACCTGGCTCAAGGTTGGGACCATTCATGAAAATATTGCCTTTTCTCGTCCAGATGCAACTAGAGAAGAAGTCATAGAAGCAGCCAAAGCAGCCAATGCAGATTTCTTCATTCGGCAGTTGCCACAAGGGTACGATACCTATCTTTCAGATGCTGGAGAGTCTTTGTCCCAAGGCCAACGCCAGCTCTTAACGATTGCGCGGGTTTTCCTTTCAGTTCCTAAGATTTTGATCTTAGATGAGGCTACATCCTCCATCGATACTCGGACTGAGGTCTTGATTCAAGATGCCTTTAATCAGCTCATGAAGGGACGGACCAGCTTCATCATCGCTCACCGCTTGTCGACTATTCAAAATGCTGATATGATCCTTGTCATGGTGGATGGCGATATTGTTGAGCATGGCACTCATGAAGAGCTAATGGAAGCGCAAGGTGTTTACTACAAGATGCAGACAGCTCAGCAACAGATTAGTTAATATGAAAAGAGAGTGGGACAGAAATCGGTAATTCGTTAGAATTCGATTTCGTCGTCCCCCCTCCGCACAGTTGAGTAGGGCTGTAAAAGCTGATGAAATCAGCGTAGTAGAGCCCACTCAACCACTGCGTCTTGCTCTACAATCCAAAAATAATTGAGAGGCTAGGACTTTTGTCCCAGCCTCTTTTTTCGTCAAAAAAAGCATCTAGCAAAATTGCTAGATGTTTCAAAAACCACTATTTTTTAAACGTTTAGAACCTTATCCAAGAATTCTTTCAAACGTGGGTGTTGTGGGTTGTCGAAGATTTGATCTGGTTTGCCGTCTTCGAGGAATTCACCATCAGCCGTGAAGATGACGCGGTTGGCTACTTGGCGGGCGAATCCCATCTCGTGGGTAACGATGATCATGGTCATGCCTTGCTCTGCCAACTCTTTCATAACGTTCAATACATCTCCAACCATCTCAGGGTCAAGGGCAGAAGTCGGTTCGTCAAAGAGCATAATATCTGGATTCATGGCAAGTCCACGTGCGATAGCCACACGTTGTTTTTGACCACCGGAAAGGCTGTTTGGATTGGCATCGGCTTTATCTGCGAGTCCAACTTTTTCCAACAATTCCATCCCGACTTTTTGAGCTTCCTCGCGAGTCATCAGTTTGTGCTCTACTGGCGCAAACATAATGTTTTCAAGGACGCTCATGTGAGGGAAGAGGTTGAAGTGTTGGAAAACCATCCCGATATTTTCACGGACTAGATCAACATTAGTTTTTGGATCGGTTAGATCATATCCATTAACTGTAATTTGACCTTTTGTAACTTCTTCGAGGAGATTGAGACTACGAAGGAAGGTCGATTTACCTGAACCGGATGGTCCGATAATACAAACCACATCTCCTTCATAGAATTTTGTTGAAATTCCTTTTAGGACCTCATTTTCACCATAGTATTTGTGGAGGTCATGGACATCAATTTTTAATTTAGCCATTAGTTAACCTTCTTTTCTAATTTTTTTGCAAATCGTGTTAGCAAGGTGATAATCACGAGGTAGAAGACGGCAAGGATCGCATACATCTTGAAACTTTGGTAGTTTCGAGCGATGATGATCTTACCAGTTTGGAAGAGTTCTACCAATCCGATCGCAGACACAATAGTTGTATCTTTCAGGGCAATGACGAATTGGTTAACAAAGTTTGGAAGCATGAGTTTGGTTGCTTGTGGCAAGATGATCTTGCGCATGGTCTTGCCATAAGAGATCCCAAGGCTTCGGCTGGCTTCCATCTGTCCAATCGGTACAGCTTGGATCCCCCCACGGACAATTTCTGCGATATAGGCAGCAGCATTGAGAGAGAGGGCAATGGTACCTGCGACAAAGTCGTTGATTGGGGATTGGTGACCTGTGATCGATTCAATCAAGTTTGGAATTCCCCAGAAGATGAAGGCGGCGAGGATCATGAGTGGGATCCCACGAATAACATCGACAAAGATCTCAGCAGTCCAGCGGAGCCATTTATAAGGGCTAACACTAAACATCCCAAAGATAACACCGATCACCATAGCAATGGCAAAAGAGAGAAGTGCAAGGGCAAGAGTGACACCCAAACCACTTAACAATTGTTTGTAGTTATTTTGAAGCAAGCCCAAGATCGTTGTTTCATCTACGGCTGTACTTGAAGTACTTGATTTGCTATCTGCTTTAAGATATTTATCGAGAATCTTTTGGTATTGACCACTTTTCTTCAAGTTTGCAAGACCGTTATTGAACATTTCGATCAATTCAGGATTTTCACCTTTTTTAACGGCAAATGCTAGTTGACCACTTGGAGTTCCTTCGATAGGTGTTTTGAATTTGCGTCCTTGTTTAATAGCGTATTTGATAACAGGTTCGTCATCCATGATCGCTGCAACAGAACCAGAATTCAAACTGTCATACATAGAAGCTCCGTCAGAGAATGTTTTGATCTTGTAACCATATTTCTTTTGGTTCTCTTCAAGGAAGTTTTGTGAGGAAGTACCGTTTTTAACACCGACTGTCTTTCCTTTAAGGTCATCATAAGAATCAATCTTGCTACTTTCTTGAACGGCTAGAATAGAATTGGCCGTGTAGTATGGTTCAGAAAAATCAAATGTTTCTTTCCGAGCATCTGTCACAGTCATCCCTGCGATCATTCCTTGCGCATGACCGGACTGGACATCACTTACCGCAGCATCAAATCCAGGATTGTCAATCTCGATAGTAAATCCTTGGTCTTTGGCAATAGCCTTGATCAAGTCCATATCAATCCCTGTGTATTTATTTTTTCCATTTTGGAAGACAAATGGTGCAAAAGATGAGTCACTTGAAATGCTATATTTTGATTTTTTAGGAGTTGCTTTTTGACCAGCAGGAGTGGTGGTTTCTGGAACAGCACTGTTACTTGATGATTGACTTTCACCTGTCCATTTCTTGATGATCTCATCAAGTGTTCCATCAGCTTTCATTTGAGCGAGAGCCTTGTTAAATTCAGTGATCAACTTTTCATGATTTCCACCTTTTTTAACACCAAAGGCAAAGCCACCGACTGCTTCCCCGTCCATATTGATAGCTAGGTCCTGACCCTTTTGGATGGCGTATTGAATAACAGGTTGGTCATCCATGACTGCATCCACTGCACCAGCTGATAAACTGTTATACATGAGATCACCGGTATCAAAAGTCTTGATCTTGTAGCCGTACTTGTCCTTGTTTTTATCGAGGAAGCGTTGGGCTGCAGTTCCGTTTTTAACACCGACTGTCTTCCCTTTTAATTGGCTGTACTTCGTGATTTTATCGGCTTTCGTAGTCGCGATGACAACTTTTGTATCGTAGTAAGTATCAGACATGGTGAAGACTTTTTCACGTTCTGTTGTTTTGGTCATACCGGCCATGATGGCATCTGCTTGACCAGCTTGAACTGCATTGACCGCTGCATCAAATCCTGGGAAGGATTTGTCCAAATCCCAGCCATTGATTTCAGCGACCTTGTCCAAGATCTCTACGTCAATTCCTTTATAGGTTTGATCTGAATCCTTAAATTCAAATGGTGCATAAGCTGTGTCGAAAACGACCTTGATCGTTTCAGCATGAGCATGACCAGCGAATGCAACGAATGGAAATAAGAACAGCAAACATGCTAGTAATTTTTTCTTCATTTCTGTCTCCTTTTAATTCTTTTCTCTTTGGGTATTTGACCCATGAGCACATTGACCAAAGGATGGCCTTAAAAAAACAAATCATTCATACCAAAACGAGTATGAATGGTCTTATGTTTTTCTACAGAAGCTATTATATCAGAAAAGACTTTACTTTGCAAGAAAAATCGAGTCGTCATGTTAGGTTTTCTGACATGAAACGATATTGCAGCTCTTGATTTTCTTTGCTACAATGGACCTATTAGATAAATGGAGGTTGATCATGAAGAAAGGAAAGATCATTCAGGATATAAAAACAAACACATCTATGCCAGTTCTTATTTCTACACTATTCTATGTATTTTTAGCCTCCTTCTTTATAGAAGGGGGACTATGGCTTAGTAGTGAATTGGTGGGACCATTTTCCTTAGTGATAGGTTTTCTGGCGGAGTTCTTTTCACCAGGAAATGGGACAGCAAGTATTCAAGAATTTTTCTACCATTATCTTCTCTATTATGAGCTTTTCAGTTTTGTAATCATACTATTTCTCTTTATTTTTTGGGTGAAGGTCATAGAGAAGAATACTTTATCAAGCTTAGGCTTTGTAAAAAGAAATTGGCTCAAGTATCTAGTCTGGGGGATCGTGATTTCACTTATTCAAATGGGAGTGATCGCGCTTGTCTACCAAGTAAGTGGCATCGGGTCTTTTGTGTTAAATGAGCTCAGTTTAGAGCCCTTGCTTTTTATCCTAGGATTATTTCCATTTTGGCTTCTGCAAGGGGGGACGGAAGAAGTAGCGACGCGAGGTTGGCTTCTGACTCGGATTGCTGCAAGAACTAATCTGCCTTTAGCGATCGCGATTTCTAGTAGTCTCTTTGGCATTCTGCATATGGGAAATGCAGGAGTGACCTTCTTATCCGTTCTGAATATCATCCTCGATGGAGTGCTGGCTGGTCTGCTTTTTATCTATACGGATAGTATCTGGCTAGTGGTCGCCCAACACGGCACTTGGAACTATGTACAAGGAAATCTCCTTGGTTTTCAAGTCAGTGGTACGGGCGCAGATGCGTCTATCTTTAGCTTTACCATGGGAGATGGACCTGACTGGTTGACCGGAGGGGCATTTGGAGCAGAAGGATCAATCATCACAACCCTGGTTCTTCTTGTATCCCTAGTGATTGTCTATCTCTTAGGGGAAAGGAAAGAAAGAGTTGATAATGAACAAGTGTGTCATGACTGACAGGAAATGATGATGAATATGAAGACCGGAACTTGAGCCTGGTCTTTTTCTATGTGAGGATTCTCTCCTCAAAAGTCAGAGAAATATCGTCTATTGTGGTAAAATAAGGGAAGTATAATCAAAGGAAGAAAGTATGATTAATCGAGTAACAGATAACAAATTTAAACTAGTATCGAAATACCAACCGTCTGGGGATCAACCGCAGGCCATTGAACAGTTGGTGGATAACATCGAGGGTGGTGAGAAGGCGCAAATCCTGATGGGAGCGACTGGTACGGGGAAGACCTATACCATGAGCCAGGTCATTGCCCAAGTCAATAAACCGACCTTGGTCATCGCCCACAATAAAACCCTAGCAGGCCAGCTCTATGGAGAGTTCAAGGAATTTTTCCCTGAAAATACCGTCGAGTACTTCGTATCTTACTATGATTACTACCAGCCAGAAGCCTATGTACCATCGAGCGATACCTATATCGAAAAAGATAGCTCAGTTAATGATGAGATTGACAAGCTTCGTCACTCCGCAACCTCAGCTTTGTTGGAGCGTAACGATGTCATCGTTGTAGCTTCCGTCTCTTGTATTTATGGTTTGGGTTCGCCGAAGGAATATGCCGATAGCGTGGTGAGTCTGCGTCCAGGTCTGGAGATTTCTCGTGATAAACTGCTCAATGACCTGGTGGATATCCAGTTTGAGCGCAATGACATCGACTTTCAACGGGGCAAATTCCGTGTTCGTGGGGACGTGGTGGAGATTTTTCCAGCTTCGCGTGATGAGCATGCCTTTCGGGTTGAGTTTTTTGGAGACGAGATTGAGCGGATTCGTGAGATTGAAGCTCTGACGGGCCAAGTTCTAGGAGATGTGGACCACTTAGCCATTTTCCCAGCCACTCACTTCGTGACCAACGACGACCATATGGAAGTGGCCATTGCCAAGATTCAAGCGGAACTAGAAGAGCAGTTAAAAGTCTTTGAAAAAGAAGGCAAGCTTTTGGAAGCTCAACGCCTGAAACAACGTACTGAGTACGATATTGAAATGCTACGGGAGATGGGCTACACCAATGGGGTCGAAAACTACTCCCGTCACATGGATGGACGGAGTGAGGGAGAGCCACCTTACACTCTTCTTGACTTTTTCCCAGAAGATTTTCTCATTATGATCGATGAAAGCCACATGACCATGGGACAGATCAAGGGCATGTACAATGGAGACCGCTCGCGCAAGGAAATGCTAGTCAACTATGGTTTCCGTTTGCCGTCTGCCTTGGATAACCGGCCACTGCGTCGGGAGGAGTTTGAAAGTCATGTCCACCAGATTGTCTATGTGTCAGCGACACCGGGTGATTATGAGATGGAACAAACGGATACTGTCATCGAGCAGATCATTCGTCCGACAGGCCTACTCGATCCCGAGGTGGAAGTGCGTCCGACCATGGGTCAAATGGACGATCTCTTGGGTGAGATCAATGCGCGTGTAGAACGTGGAGAGCGGACCTTTGTCACCACCTTGACCAAGAAGATGGCAGAAGACTTGACCGACTACTTTAAAGAAATGGGTGTCAAGGTCAAATACATGCACTCGGATATTAAGACCTTGGAGCGGACGGAAATTATCCGTGATTTGCGTCTGGGTGTCTTTGATGTCTTGGTCGGTATCAACCTCCTTCGCGAAGGGATTGACGTACCAGAAGTTAGTCTGGTGGCCATTCTCGATGCGGACAAGGAAGGTTTCCTTCGTAATGAGCGTGGACTGATCCAGACCATCGGGCGTGCTGCCCGTAATAGTGAGGGACATGTGATTATGTATGCGGACACCATGACCCAGTCTATGCAAAAAGCCATCGATGAAACGGCCCGCCGTCGTCAGATTCAGATGGCCTATAATGAAGAGCATGGCATTGTGCCACAAACCATTAAAAAGGAAATCCGTGATCTCATCTCTGTTACCAAGGCGGTGGCCAAAGAAGAGGACAAGGAAGTGGATATCACCAGTCTCAACCGCCAAGAGCGTAAGGAACTGGTCAAGAAACTGCAAGGCCAAATGCAAGAAGCCGTCGAAGTGCTTGATTTCGAATTGGCAGCGCAAATCCGTGATATGATGTTGGAAGTCAAGGCTTTGGATTAGATAGGAGGGAAGAATGAAGATTATCATTAAAGCAATGGAAACTCCTGAAGAGATAGAAGGAAAATCTCTCGTTCATTGGCAAACGTGGAGAGAGGCTTATGACGATCTTTTACCCGCGGATTTTCAGGAGACGATGACATTAGAAAAATGTCGATTCTTTGGTCAAAAATATCCAGAAAATACCTTGATTGCGATGGATGGAAAGAAGGTCGTTGGATTTATCAGCTATGGAAATTACCGTGATGAGACCATTCAAGCTGGTGAAATCATTGCCTTATATGTTTTAAAAGATTACTATGGAAAAGGTGTGAGTAAACAGTTAATGCATGCGGCATTTGTTGCTCTCGATCATTTCTCTGAAATTTATTTATGGGTATTGAAAGATAATAAGCGAGCCATTGCTTTCTATCAAAAAATGGGTTTTACTTTTGATGGCCAAGAACAAATACTTAAACTTGGAAAACTTGTTAAGGAATTGCGGATGATGTGTTCTTCAAATAAAAATTCCTAAAAGACGTATCTATCAATCTTTGAGCCATTATCAATTAATCAAGTATAAAGAATGAAAGAGATTGAACAAAAAAAGACTTGAAGGAGAATACGAATGAAAATTTTAGTAATCAATGGGCATCCTGATAAGGAAAGTTACTGTCAGGCTATTTTTCAAACCATTGTCGAAAATATTGACCCAGGTCGCCATGAACTTAAAGTGATCAGTCTCAATGATGAGGACTTTGATCCGGTCCTTCGCTACGGCTATCGAAAGCGGATGGAGGAAGATTCCTTTATCCTTCGTTCTCAAGAATGGATCCAGTGGGCGGATCACCTGATCTTTGTCTATCCCATCTGGTGGAGTAGTATGCCGAGCCTCATGAAAGGCTGGATCGATCGGGTCTTTACACCGGGGATTGCCTACTCTGCTAATGATCAGGGAAGTTTTATCTGGAATTATCTGAGAGGCAAGCAATTCAAGAAGTTACTCAAAGGGAAAACAGCCAGTATTTACGCAACCTCCATGGCGCCTACTTGGTGGTATAAGATCTTTTCAGGCCCTCTCAACATTCCTGATAGTTATGGCATCTCTGTTTTGAAGAATGCCGTCTTGAACCACTGTGGGATTAAAACCAAGCGCGTCTGCATCTTGGGTGAAGTCGGACGAGATGTGAATACCGCTAGCATGCGGGAACACCATCTCCAAAAGGTAGCAGCAGAAGTGAAAAAACTCTGAGTAAAAGTTAGTTTGTTCTAATTAGTGTCTTTAGTTGTATTTGGAATAGGTTTTAGTTAAACTATTAATATAATCTATAAAAATAGGAATGATTCAATATGCTACTTTTTATCTATATGATCTATGTCATTTATTCACTATCAAAAATGAAAAATGAAGGTAAAAGGGTCTCTATTCTTACGAAGATTGTCGTCTTTGGTTTATTGGTTTTATCATTGATTAAGATGTATTTCAGTTTTTTGGCATTTTTATTTTCCCCGCTGCCATTTTTTGGATTTTTAGCCTCTTTTGTTTTTGGCGGCATGATTCTATCTCTGAAAATTGTTATTGCCCTTTTTTTGCTTTTATTATCACTCAGCCTATTCTTAGATAGTAAAAATAGTGATCCGGATACACCTTTAATTGATCATTGGCTACGGTTAGCAGTCCATATTCTGTTAATTATTATTTAAGGGGAGCACGCTATTCGTTTTATCTTAAACTCAAACCAATGTTTACATAGGAGAGGTCAATTATGGGAAAGTATTTGTACCTGTTTAGGATTGTGTATCTTATTCTTTTACTTTTCGTGTTTGCCAACTTCCTTTTAGAATTGTTTGGCTACGCATTTACGCCACTTCTTTGGAATCCCTGGCTGTATCTTGGAGCAGTGACGATTTTTTGTCACATCTGGTATCGCTTCTATCGAACTCACGCAGTCAATTGGAAGAATGTAGTGGGGCTACTGTTTAGTTTCTTTGCTAGCCTGATCCTAGTATTATTCATTGTGTTTTTCTTTACCTTTGATGGTCATGGTCTGGTAACGATTCACTCGGAGTATTATTTAAAAGAGAAGTCAATTGTCTTTGAGAGAGGCTTTCTTTTGGATATTTTTGATGAATACCATGAGTTGGTGAATCCCTTTGTGATGAATAAGGAGATAAAGAAAAAAGTTTATTTTGATGAATGAATTACATGATAGAAAGGAAATATATGTCACGTACAACGCCTACTATACTGTGCAATCTTTGCATGGTCGAAGATCTTGAAAATGGGAAAGTAGTCCTCCAATACCGCTCACCTGAAAAGACTCACTGGGCTGGCTATGCTTTTCCAGGTGGCCATATCGAAGAAGGAGAAAGCCTTGTAGAATCCGTCATTCGTGAAATCTACGAAGAGACAGGACTTACAATTACAAATCCAAAACTGGTCGCAGTCAAAGACTGGCCACAAGATGAGGGCGGCCGCTACATCGTCTTTTGCTACAAAGCGACAGAATTTACAGGCCAGCTAAGATCGTCTGAAGAAGGAGAAGTTTATTGGGTTGAGAAGGATCAATTAGAAAAGTTGGATTTATCCTACGATATGCTTCCTCTGCTGGAAGTGATGGAAGACCCAGATTTGTCCGAGTACTATTATCGTAAACGAACAGACGATGATTGGGAAAAATTAAGATTTTAAGCAAAGGGCTAGAGGGATCTAGCTTTTTTTGCTTGAAAGGTAAAAGAAGAAAGAATATTCCATTCGTGCTTGAATCTGCTCAGAAAAAGTACTATAGTATAAGCATAAAATACAATTGTAATCTTTCATACTGTGAATAGAAAGAAGGCAAGATATGAAATTACAATTTAGAATTCTAATAGGAATTTGCTTCTTGATCGGTGCCTTAGTCTTTGCCTTTCAAAAGGAATGGTTATACGCTTTGCTGTTGCTTTTGGTTGGGGCTTATTACCTTTATAAAGGAGTGCGTCGATGAAGAGTGAGTGTTTAAACATCAAGGGGCTAAATGTTTGGTATAAAAAAGACAAGCCCATTATAAAAGATACGAATTTGTTTGTACCCAATCATTCTGTAGTCGGGTTGATTGGTCGAAATGGAGCAGGGAAGACAACCTTGCTAAAAGCTTTAAGTAGTGTCTTTGATCATCGGCAGTATGTAGTTGAGTCTATTACCATAGAAGACAAGGCGACCTCTTTTCATACGAATTTCTATAAGAGCTGTACCTATACAGTTTTTACTGAAAACAATAGTTTTTTAAACTGGGATTTTGTTCATTATTTTAATTTTGTCTGTCGTTTGTATCATCGAAAGAGAGATGAAACGTTATTGCAGGACTTGATTTCAAGCTTTCATTTTGAAGAGTTTCTCAACACCGATATCGGTAGTTTGTCAACGGGAAATAAGAAGAAAGTCTTCTTGATCACAGCTTTTTATCTCAAACCTCCCCTCCTTATTTTGGACGAACCATTTGATGGCCTAGATTTTGATGCGACAGAATTTCTATATGGTTTGCTATTGCAGTATAAGGAAGAAGGCTCTATTCTGATGAGTTCGCATATCGCAGAGAGTATCGTTCGGGTGTGTGACACAGCTTATTCTATTGAAGATGGTCACCTAGACGCGATCGAATCGAATTTAGAAGATTGGTTTCATGACGTCAATCGTCAAAGGGGGTAGAGCATGCTACTAGCAATTTTTAGAGATTTGGTGTCCAAAAATCGGCTCTTCTTGTTCTTAACTTCCTTAGCCTTTGCTCTTTATTACCATCTTGTTGGGGCAAAATTTTCTACGAGCTTTCAAGTCTTGCTGATCAGTACGGCTATTGTTACTGCTCTATCAACCTTTCAGTTGCTCTATTCCTATTTTTCGATGGACAGGGTCCAGGCCTACTACCAGCTTCCCCTGTCTCTCAATCGTTTTAAAAGGTCTTTTCTGACGGTCACCTTTCTTCTCAATTTGTTGGAGCGCGTGCTGTTATTGATCCTCTTTTTGGGAGTCAGGTTAGACCTGCTACAATCCTTTAAGCTTGTCCTCCTATCTTTCCTAGTGATACTAAGTGTGTTTTATGTCTTTATCCAGTTCAATACAAGGCCTAGTTTTCTAGGAGGGGTGCTCATTTTTGTAATGACTGTTCTTACAGCATCTTCCTTATGGGTCCAACAAGTGTCCTATATGATCTTACTGTCAGTCCTCCTTGCTGTCTTAATTTTTAAAAATGAGGACCTGGTCGCGATTTCAAAAAATGATCAGTTGCTCGTCGCAAAGAGAAGAAGTGGCAATTATTTTTGGATTTCCTTATTTCAAGAGCGCTATTTTTCCATCAATTTTGTCTTTACTCTCATCTTCCTCCTTCTCATTCTGATACAGGATTATGAGGCTCCATTAAAAATCATCATCCTGTTAACGATTGCTTCTGTCAATACGCCATTAACCACTCTCATTTCCGCTGATAAAGATTTGATCGATCATGTTAAGTCTCTTCCTAAGAGTCTGTTCTTTTACCTGATGTATTACCGTGTATTGCTGACCTATTTCCTATCTGTGAATCTATTTGTTGCTTTTTTATTAAAAATGGTGGTCATGCCTGACTTGGGGATCCTATTTTTACTAGGAGTGATGATTCTAGCAGTAGTTGAAGCTGTTTTTCACTTACTGATTGAAATCTATTTCCCTTTAAGAAAATGGAATTTAAAGAGAGAATGTTGGAAGCACCCAAGAAAATATATTGTTCCTAGTATCGTCTTCTTACTTAGTTGGAGTCTCCTTTTCTGCTTCTAAGGAATTGCCCCTTTGCTTGTATCTACTCCTTAATTGTAGTATGATAGAGGAGTTGAAAAGATGCTAGAAAAGGTGGCAAGTAATATGAAAGATTTTCACTTTGATGCAATTGCTGCATTTGAAAATTATGAAATCGAAAAGATGAGAGATGGCCATGTAGTGGTGACAACCAAGGTCGTGGAATCATCACTCAATTATTATGGAAATGCGCATGGAGGTTATCTCTTTACTCTGTGTGACCAAGTCAGTGGTTTGGTCGTAGTTTCTCAGGGGGTTGATGGTGTGACCTTGCAATCCTCCATCAATTACTTGAAAGCAGGGCGTCTGGGTGACGTCCTCACGATCCATGGCGAATGTGTCCACAGTGGACGGACGACTCGAGTTGTGGATGTCGATATTACCAATCAAGACGGGGCCAATGTCTGCAAGGCAACCTTTACGATGTTTGTTACGGGAGTGAGAGATGAATCCGCACAAGTACGCATTTAAAAACTATATTTTTGATTTTTATGGAACCTTGGTCGACATCGAAACGGATGAGTCGAGTCCCTTTTTATGGGATACCATGGCTCAGATCTACCAATCCTACGGGGCAAGTTACACAGGAGAAGGATTGCGACTGCGTTATAGAGAGTTGGTGCAACAAGCCGAAGAAGACTTGGCTAAGGAAAAACAAGTTGCCTTCCCAGAGATTGATCTAACGGTTATTTTTGTGCAATTGTATTTAGAAGGTCATCCAAGTGGGGATAGTGTTGCCCGCCTCAAAGAGTGGGGGCGTTTGATTGCGCGGACTTTCCGTGTCCTTTCTCGCAAGCGGTTGGAGCTTTATCCTCATACGAAAGAAGTATTAGAGGATATGAAAGCTGCAGGTTGCCGGATCTTTCTCTTATCCAATGCCCAAGCAGATTTTACAAATCCGGAGATTGATTTGGTTGGTTTGAGAGATCTTTTCCATGCCATTTACTTGTCGTCTGACGCAGGTATTCGTAAACCTCAGTCAGAGTTCCTCTTGGAAGTCATCAAAGAACACCAGTTGAACCCTGAGAAAACGGTCATGGTGGGGAATGACTTTACGACAGATGTCGCTGTTGCCCGAAGTATCGGGATGGAGAGTATCTTGATCAATACCTTCCCCTACTCTGAAGCTGAACTGCGCGAGAAGAATCAAGCAGGTGTGCGCGTGATTCGAGACATTCAAGAATTGCAGGAAGATTGAAAATATCATCCATGTAGGGAGGCCAAGTCGCCTCCTTTTTTCTTGAAAATGCTACAGTGGAACAGGATTTGTCAAATTTTCGCTTTCATGGTATACTATGAAAGTTAATTTGAATAAGGAGATAAAAATGAATAACTTACCAAACTGTCCAAAATGTAACTCTGAATACGTCTATGAAGATGGAGCGCTCTTGGTATGCCCAGAGTGTGCGTATGAATGGAACCCAGCTGAGGTCGAAGAAGAAGAGGGTGTTGTAGCGATTGACGCCAACGGAAACAAATTGGCTGATGGCGATACGGTGACCTTGATCAAAGATTTGAAAGTTAAGGGTGCACCGAAAGATTTGAAACAAGGTACGCGCGTGAAAAATATCCGTATCGTGGAAGGAGACCACAACATCGATTGTAAGATTGATGGCTTTGGTGCAATGAAACTCAAATCAGAATTTGTGAAGAAAATCTAAAGATAAGAGGAAGGGCCTAGCCCCTTTTCTTTCAGGAGAATACTATGAAATTCAAACTATTATTTAGCTATCGTTTTCTATTGTTTATCTTAAGTGTACTCGGCGTTTATCTGCAACTGACCAAGCATGGTGGCTTTGGCATGATGCTCTATTACACCATTTTATCCAACATGTTGGTCATGTTCTTTATGGGAGACATGGTTTGGCGCATGGTTCGAGGTCGTTCGACCCAGACTCAGGGTTACCTTCGTATGAAAGGCGCCGTAACCATGTCCATTATGATCACCTGTGTCATCTACCACTTTATGTTGGCGCCTCTTGCGACACCAGAGAAGTTTTATCGTTTGGAAAACTTCCTCTGTCATTACATCGTTCCTTTGATGTTCTTCTTTGATACCCTAGTGATTGATAAAGCCAAGCAATACCGTAAGCTCGATCCCTTCCTTTGGTCCTTGATTCCCCTAGCTTACATGCTCTTTGCTCTTCTCAATGGTTTGGTCTTGAAGTGGCCAATTCCAGGTGCAAAAGATAGTCCCTTTGCCTATTTCTTTATCAATGTTAATAAATACGGCTGGGCCTTTGTTGGAAAATGGGTGGTGATCATCTTTATCGCTTACCTCTTGGCTGGCTATGTGCTTTATGGGATTAAAAATATCAAGCGGAAATCGGCTGTTTCTTAGTAAAAACCGAACATTATTCGGACGAAAAGTCATGTTTTTAAATTTTTTTGAAAAATGTTGAGTTTTTTCTTGCATGTCGTTTGAAACTGTGATATAGTTATCTCAATTAAATAAATCCTTTAATCCTGTCCCGTGAGGCAGGCAAGGAGACTGTGAAAAACAATGGCTAGGACCATAGGGCGAGACTCTATCCTCTTAGACCATTCATTTGCTGAACCTCCTTGAAAAAGGAGGTTTTTCTTTTACAACTAAGGAGGACTGAATGAAAACCAAAGAAGTCGTTGATGATTTGACGATGAAACGGGCCATTACCCGCATCACCTACGAAATCATTGAACGAAACAAAGATTTGAGCCAGATTGTGCTGGTGGGGATCAAGACGCGCGGTGTTTACATTGCTCGCCGGATCCAAGAACGCCTCTCTCAGCTGGAACAAATTGATGTCCCTGTTGCAGAACTCGATACCAAGCCTTTCCGAGATGATATGAAGGCAACAGAAGATACAACGGTGTTACCAGTTGATATCGCTCATAGAGAAGTCATCTTGATCGATGATGTCCTCTATACAGGTCGCACGATTCGCGCTGCCATTGATAATCTGGTCAGTCACGGTCGTCCTGCTCGAGTAAGTCTTGCGGTTCTAGTCGACCGTGGGCATCGGGAGTTGCCGATTCGTCCGGACTTTGTTGGGAAAAATATCCCGACCAGTAAGTCAGAGGAAATCATTGTCGAGATGGTGGAGCTAGACGGCCAAGACCGCGTCCTCATCAAAGAAGCTTAAATAAATAATAAACCATTCACAACATAAAAGGAGAATCAACATGTCTGAAAATCAAATCGCTCTTAAAAACCTTGTCTCAATGGAAACTCTTACCAATGAAGAAGTAATGGCTTTGATCAAGCGTGGGATTGAGTTCAAAAACGGAGCTAAAGCATCCTATGAAGACCAACACATCATCTCGAACCTTTTCTTTGAACCTTCAACTCGTACCCACAAAGCCTTTGAAGTGGCAGAGTTGAAATTGGGATGTGATCTCCTTGACTTTGATGTAAAGACAAGCTCTGTGAACAAAGGGGAAACACTTTACGATACCATCTTAACCATGTCAGCTCTTGGAGTAGATGTCTGTGTCATCCGTCACCCTGAAGTCGACTACTACAAAGAATTGGTTGAAAGTCCAACGATCACTGCATCTATCGTCAATGGTGGGGACGGTTCAGGTCAACACCCAAGCCAAAGCTTGCTTGATTTGATGACTATCTACCAAGAATTCGGTCACTTTGATGGCTTGAAAGTTTGTATCGCTGGGGACTTGGATCACTCACGTGTAGCAAAATCAAATATGCAAATCTTGAAACGTTTGGGAGCAACCCTCTACTTTGCAGGTCCAGACGAATGGAGAAGTGCGGAATTTGAAGACTATGGAACCTTCGTCACTATCGATGAAGTCATTGAAGAAGTAGATGTGATGATGTTCTTGCGTGTGCAACACGAACGTCATGATTACGAATCACTCTTCTCTAAAGAAAACTACCACCGTCTTCATGGTTTGACACAAGAACGTTATGACCGTATGAAAGATACTGCGATCTTGATGCACCCAGCACCAGTGAACCGTGACGTTGAAATTGCGGACCACTTGGTAGAAGCTCCTAAATCACGTATCGTAGAACAAATGACCAATGGTGTCTTTGTCCGTATGGCCATCATTGAAGCCGTCCTTAAAGGTCGCGGAGCAAAATAAGATAACTGATAATTCATTGAAAGGAAAGAAAGAGGACAGAGTAGAGAGCTACATGGAATCTGACTTTCCTTTTTTTGAGGAACTGTGATAAAATTGGACTAGAGTAAAAGAAGGGAGGGGTTCGATGAAACGATTATTGGTCTTAGAGGATGGGACTGTATTTGAAGGAGAAGCCTTTGGTGCAGACCTATATGTGACTGGTGAGTTGGTCTTTACCACAGCCATGACAGGTTATCAAGAATTGCTCACGGATCAGGCTTTTAGTGGCCAGATTCTCTCCTTTACCTTCCCGGTTATTGGCGCAGCAGGGATCAATCGGGATGATTCTGAATCCATTACACCCACTTGTTTAGCAGTAGTGGTTCAGCATCTGGTGGAGATGCCAAGCAATTGGCGGCAGCAGATGACCTTGGATGAATTCTTGAAGCGAAAAAAAATCCCTGGTATTGTAGGGATTGATACGCGGCAGGTGGCAAAAATTGTCCGCAGGTATGGACGGATGAAGGCAACTGTTATTAACAAGGGGGATTCGATCGAGCATATCTTGGATCAGTTGCGAGCGACAGTCCTTCCAAAAGATCAAGTACGTCAAGTCTCAACAAAAACGGCCTATGCTGTCCCTGGTTTTGGAAAGAGTATTGCCTTGATTGATCTAGGGGTCAAGCACTCTGTTTTACGTCAGCTGAGTCAAAGGGACTGTAATGTGACAGTCTATCCCTATGATATCTCTTATGATGAACTGATGGAGCAGCAACCAGATGGGGTTATTTTATCCAGTGGGCCAGGCGATCCCCATCAGGTGAAAAAACTCTGTCGCTTGATACAAAAGCTCAATGGTCAAATTCCGATCTGGGGCATGGGCTTGGGAGCACAGGTACTAGCTCAAGCTTATGGAGCGGAGCTAGCTCCCATGGAAGTTGGACATTTCGGCTTGAACATACCTGTGCGTGAAATTGCGACAGGAAAAATTGAGATAACCAGTCAAAATCACTTGTATAGTATCGCACGCGATAGCCTACCCCACGATTTATTGGTCACACATGAAAATGTCAATGACCATAGTATTGAAGCTTTTCGTCATCGTTACCAACCAATTTTAGGGGTTCAATTCCAAGTAGATGCTAGTCCAGGTCCAAGAGAAAATCTCTATTTTTACGATGAATTTTTAGAGTTGATTGATGCCAAAATTCACGAAAGTAGAAGGGAGAAGGAATGATGAAACAAAACCAGAAATTGCTTCTCCTGTGTGGAGATTCTTATCAAGATATTAGCCTTTTGGCTGCGGTAAATGAAGCCCAAAAACTCAATGCCAAGGGTGGGAATGCTCTTGTCCTTTACTTGGGCGAAGAAAATGCTATCACCCAAGAAGCTGCAGATATAGTTGTAGTTAGTAAGCTCAAGCTGGATGCTCTTAGGACGACTCTTCTTTCTTATACTGGATCTCGCTTGCTCCTAGCTTTTGCGGATAAACAGATTTTGAATCTCTTGTTTCGTTTGGAAGAAACTGGATTTTTCAAAGATGCATCGATCATGATTGTCGGGCCGAGTCTCCAACGCTACCGGACCTTTTATCAGCAGGCAGATCAACGACGTCTCTTTCAAGAGCTGGGCTATCAGGTACCGGCTTCGGCACTGGTAAGCTCAGTTCGAGAAGCTATCGAGTTTTCTGAAGGCATTCAATTTCCTATTATGATCTGGCCGGTAGCAAGTAAGCAAGGGCAAGGGCGAAAGATTGCTCATAACCTTGATGATTTGTGCGAAGCTGTAGAAATGGGACTTTCGGTTTCTCCAAGTCAGCAGTGTTTGCTGGAGTTTTCGACCTATGGCTTTAAGGAACTGGATTTTGTAGTCATGCGGGATCGTGAAGACAATCACTACCTGGCAGCCTCTATTGAAAGCATTGATCCTGTTGGGATCCACTCCAGTGACTCTTACCAATTCATGCCAGCGGTCACTCTGACTGACCGGGAGTTTCAAAATCTTCGTGAAGCGGCGATTCATATCAGTCGCTATCTGAAGCTGACAGGAGCCATTTCGATCAAGTTTGCTTTAGATCCGACGAGCTATGCTTTTTATATCCTAGAGGTTAATCCATTTGCTTCAGATAGTATCTCGATGGCCTCTATGGGCTTGGGCTATTCCTTGTTTGAGCAAGGCGTGCAGCTGCAATTGGGGCGCTCTCTCGAGCATTTGCCCCATCCATTATTACAGAAGGTAAAGGCAGTCTATGAACCTAGTCTAGACTATATTTTCTTTAAGATCCCGATTTTTTCGGATGCTGCACAGAATGCCCGTCTCAATACCCAAATTCACTCTTATGGGGCAGTTTATGGATTTGGAAAGAGGATCGATGAAGCTTACCAACAGGCCTTAGAAACCATTAAAGATAAGAACTTGCTGACCATCCTTCCTGAGGAAATGAGCGATGATGAGTTAATCCAAAAAATAGCTCGTCATATGCCCCATCGGCTCTTCTATATCTTAGAAGCCTTGAAACGTGGTTTTGAGTTTGAGGAACTCTTGGATTTGAGTAAATTAGCACCTGTTTATTTGCAGGTTCTGGCCAACCTCGTAGCAATGGAAAAAGCAGCAGAAGTTGCAACCGGTCCAGCCTTCCTTCCGGTTGAGCCATCAGCTGGCTTATATGAGGTCAAAGCGGGCGCATCCTATTATCTGACCCAAAACGGAACCAATGAATCATTGGGTTTGGACGCTGCTTGTGTCTTGGTGGATGATCTAGAAATCTGCGATGAGCGTTTTTACCAAAAGGTGAGAAAGCAGGTGAAAGAGCTGAAAGAAAAAGGACAACAGGTGATCTTACTCACGAATCGTCCTTTTACAGAATCATTGGCAGATAAAGTCTATTATCTTTCGATCAATGAGACAAGCCTTCGCCTGATTCAGACCATTGATCAGGTCAAAGATATTGTCAAGCTTTCTAATAGACAATAAAGGATCCGGACAAACTATCCGAATCCTTAGATTGAAAATAAAATTATATTTTAAAACTTTCCTTAGGTGAGTACGGACGTCAGCGAACTTCTTTGAAGTTCCATGACTTAGTTTTGAGCCTGAGGTCTCAAAACTCCCGAGTGCTAGAAACAAGTGTGTTTCTAGCACTTTTCTCACAGCGGAAAGTTTCGGTACATTCTCAATGATATTTAAAGGATTTGGATGTATAATCCGAATCCTTTTTTGTTTCTTATTTTTTGGTCACAATACCGATAATGGTATCAACTGCGCGTTCCATGGTTTGGAGGCTGACGTATTCAAAGCGACCATGCATGTTTTCGCCACCGGCAAAGATGTTTGGTGTTGGAATCCCCATAAAGGAAATTTTAGAGCCATCTGTACCACCACGGATCGGTTCAATGATTGGAGTGATGCCAAGATCTTCCATGACTTCCTTAGCAAGGGTGATTGGTGTCATATCTTGTTCAATCACTTGCTTCATGTTATAGTACTGATCTTTGAGGGTGAGGAGAATGCGTTCACTACCGAGTTCCGCATTCATTTGATCGGCAATTGATTTCATAAGGTCTTTGCGTTTCTCAAAGCTTTCGGTTTCAAAGTCCCGAATTATGTAGCTGGCACTTGCTTCTTCGACAGTTCCATCGATGTTCATCAAGTGGTAGAAGCCTTCATAGCCTTCGGTTAATTCTGGACGTGCTCCTTCAGGGAGTTTGTTATGGAAATCAATGGCCAATTGAAGAGCGTTGATCATTTGATCTTTAGCTGTACCTGGGTGGACATTGCGTCCTTTGAAGGTAATTTCAGCCCCAGCTGCTGAGAAGGTTTCGTATTGAAGCTCTCCAAGAGGACCACCATCTACAGTATAGGCAAAATCTACATCAAAATCCTCTGCATCAAATTGATCTGCGCCGACTCCGATTTCTTCATCTGGACCAAAACCGACACGGATTTCTCCGTGTTTGATTTCAGGATGAGCTGTCAGGTATTCAATAGCTGTCATGATTTCAGCGATACCAGATTTATCGTCTGCACCAAGAAGAGTAGTACCATCCGTCGTGATCAAGGTTTGTCCCTTGTAGTTATTCAAATGAGCAAAATCAGCTGGATCGAGTGTGAAACCAGAGTCACCAAGGGCAATGACACCCCCATCATAATTCTCAACGATTTGAGGATTGACATTTTCGGCATTGAAGTCAGCGGTATCCATGTGAGAAATAAATCCAATCTTGCGTGTAAAGCTTGGATCATTGGCTGGAAGTGTCCCAATAGCATAGCCGTTTGGTAAATAGTAGACGTTTTGAAGGCCCACGCGTTTCATTTCAGGGATCAAGACGTTTGTTGCAAAATCAACTTGTGATTGGGTACTTGGAGTGGTTGTAGAATTTTCGTCTGAACGTGTGTTAACCTTTACATAGGTAATAAAACGGTCCAACAAATTTTGGTATTTCATGATCATTCTCCTTTTTCAGTTTCAATTAATTTGTGAATAGCATGGGCCACGCCATCCTCATCATTGGTCAGGGTGATGAAGTCTGCGATTTCCTTGACAGCAGCATTGCCATTTCCCATAGCGACGCTGTAACCAGCAAAACGTAGCATTTCAAGGTCATTATTGGCATCTCCAAGAGCCATGACCTGGTCTCTCCTGTAGCCTAATGTTTGACTTAATGCTTGAAGAGCAGAAGCCTTGCTCGCTCCTTTTGGAAGGATTTCAAATAAGATATCCTGTGAACGTACAGTGTTAAAATCGGCCTCTAATGCAGCCTCATTCTGAGCTTGGAAGTCATCAATAGCAGAAGGATCTCCCACGTACATGGCTTGAAAAATAGGAACAAGGTTGGGTAGATCCTCTTCTGAGACAAGTGTCGGTTTACTATTAACAATACCCGCATCCATCGTGACAAGTTCACTGGCTTCAGGTGCGACCACTAGGTAGTGATCCATGTCAAATAAGGTTAGCTGGACGTCTGTATCTTCCGTCAAAACTTGCAACCGGTGCATGTCCTCAAGGCTCAATTCTTCCTTGCCAATGATTTCCCAATTCTGAGTCGACAAGGTTGTACACCCGTTATTGATAATCATATAGTAGTTGCCATCAGGGAGTCCAATCTCTTCAAAGATGGGCCGTACCCCTGCTAAGGGGCGCCCCGTACAGATCACAATGTCATAGCCGGCTTCATGGGCTCGGTGAAGAGCTTCAATATTGCCTTTAGATAGAGTCTTATCCTCATGCAAAAGAGTTCCGTCCAAGTCAATCGCAATTAATTTAATCATTTGATTTCCTCCAAATCAAGAGGAACAAAGCCATCAATCACTTTTCCAATCACCCCAGGTTCCTCATCTAGTGGAATGATTTGATCACTATATTTCTTATTGAGGGAAACCAGTCGAATACCGTTGGCCTCACGAAATACTCGTTTGATCAACGTTTGCCCATCAAAATCAATGGCATAAATAGCCCCTGCCTGATCATAATAGGTTTGCTTGATTAACACAACGGCCCCTTTTACGTATTTAGGCTCGAGGGAATCCGTATGAATCCAAAAAGCCAAATCGTAAGGAATCTTTTGATCAAACCAGACGATATCAGCTTGTTTCTGATTTTGGTAAGCTGCAAAAGAATCATAGACAGAATAAGAGTGGTATTGCTTTTCAATTTTCTGTCTTTCTTTCTGATGGGTCAAGAGACTCTTTCCATAAGAAAGAAGATTTTCTTGATTTCCTTCATCGAGCTTTTTATACAATCGTTCGATCTCTGAATCAATGACCACAAAATCATTGCGCAAACGAGGGTCAATTTCAGCAACTGCTACCTGGAAAAAGGCTGCAATCTTCTCTAAATTTTCAGGAACGGGAAGAGAAGTTCCTTTTACATATCCAGTCAGGGTACTTGCAGGGATTCCAGTAATACGAGATAATTCGATCTGTTTTTTTCCTTGTTCTTTCAGTAATTCTCTGATTTTTTCCGATATAATCCGTAATGCCTCTTTGTCTTGAGGGCTTGCTTTTCCACGACCTCTAGCCAACGTACTCACCTCCTTGTATTTACCCTTACTATTATAATGAATTAAATCGAAAAAGTAAATAGAAATCCCTGAGAAATGCGAAAAAAGATGAATTTGATCTAAATCGGATTTTCATTTTAAATTTTATCAGATATTCCTTTACTTTTTGAGGAAAAAGATCTAAGATAAAACCAAAGAGTTCATGGAGGTGGAGATATGATTCGTACTGTTCAAGTCAAAGATGCAGTTCAAATTAGAGATTTATGTCACCAAGCATTGGGGTATAATTCGACCCTTGAGAAAGTGGCAGCTCAGATTGAAAAATTCAATCTGCCAGATTCGGATCATTTTTGCTTTGTTTATGAAGAGGACCAAACAGGAAATATTCTTGGTTATGTGGAAGCGGAAGTTTATGAAAGCCTCTATAGTGACTCTGGTCTAAATGTTTTGGGACTTGCGGTTTTTCCAACTGCACAAGGACGTGGGATCGGTCGCCAATTGATGGAGCGAGTAGAAGATCTTGCCAAAAGCAAGCATTATGCTTTTATCCGTTTAAATTCTGGATCTCATCGAAAAGAAGCCCATATCTTTTACGAACACATAGGCTATGAGGGAAATAAAACGCAGAAGCGATTTTTGAAAATAATGAATTAAGATAGGCAAAGGCCTATCTTTTTTGTTATAATGAGGAGTACGATTAAATTTACTAGGAAGATGATTATGCCAAATTTTGAAGAATTAAAAAAACGACAAGAGAAGATTCGGAACTTCTCGATCATCGCCCATATTGACCACGGAAAGTCAACCTTGGCCGATCGAATTTTAGAAAAAACCGAAACCGTGTCTAGTCGGGAGATGCAAGCCCAACTCCTAGATAGCATGGACCTGGAACGGGAACGTGGGATTACCATCAAGCTGAATGCCATCGAGTTGAACTACACGGCTAAAGATGGGGAAACCTATATCTTCCACTTGATTGACACACCAGGACACGTGGACTTTACCTATGAGGTTTCGCGGTCGCTTGCTGCCTGTGAAGGTGCCATTCTCGTAGTGGATGCCGCTCAAGGGATTGAAGCCCAGACTCTAGCCAACGTTTACCTAGCGCTGGACAATGATTTGGAAATCCTGCCAGTCATTAATAAGATTGACTTGCCAGCTGCAGATCCAGAACGTGTGCGCACAGAAGTAGAAGATGTCATCGGGTTGGATGCTAGTGAAGCTGTCCTAGCCTCTGCCAAAGCTGGTATTGGGATTGAAGAGATTTTGGAGCAGATCGTTGAGAAAGTTCCAGCACCGACGGGTGATGTTGAAGCCCCTCTTCAAGCCTTGATTTTTGACTCTGTATATGATGCCTATCGTGGGGTAATCCTTCAGGTCCGAGTGGTCAATGGAATGGTTAAACCAGGCGATAAGATCCAGCTCATGAGCAATGGCAAGACCTTTGATGTCACAGAAGTTGGGATCTTTACTCCTAAAGCAGTTGGACGTGATTTCCTTGCAACTGGAGACGTTGGCTATATTGCGGCCTCTATCAAGACCGTTGCGGATACCCGTGTCGGGGATACGGTGACCCTAGCGACCAATCCAGCAAGTGAGCCCCTTCATGGATACAAGCAAATGAACCCAATGGTTTTTGCTGGTCTTTATCCAATCGAATCTAACAAATACAATGATCTTCGGGAAGCTTTGGAAAAATTGCAATTGAATGACGCCAGTCTTCAATTTGAACCGGAAACTTCTCAGGCCCTTGGTTTTGGTTTCCGTTGTGGTTTCTTGGGGCTCCTTCATATGGACGTTATCCAGGAGCGTTTGGAGCGTGAGTTCAATATTGACTTGATTATGACGGCACCGTCTGTTATCTACAAGGTTAATTTGACAGATGGAGAAGCACTGGATGTCTCAAACCCTTCTGAGTTCCCAGATCCAACCAAGATCGCTTCGATCGAAGAACCGTATGTTAAAGCCCAAATCATGGTGCCACAAGAGTTTGTCGGGGCGGTTATGGAATTAGCCCAACGGAAACGCGGGGATTTTGTGACCATGGATTACATCGATGAAAATCGGGTAAATGTCATCTATCAAATCCCACTGGCGGAAATTGTCTTTGATTTCTTTGATAAATTGAAATCCTCTACTCGTGGCTATGCGAGCTTTGACTATGAGTTGTCTGAATACCGTCCTTCTAAATTGGTCAAAATGGATATCCTCCTCAATGGCGATACTGTCGACGCCCTCAGCTTTATCGTTCACAAGGACTTTGCTTATGAACGTGGTAAGTTGATCGTTGAGAAGCTTAAGAAGATCATCCCTCGTCAACAGTTTGAAGTGCCTATCCAAGCAGCCATCGGTCATAAGATCGTGGCCCGTACAGATATCAAGGCCCTTCGGAAGAACGTCTTGGCCAAGTGTTATGGAGGGGACGTCTCACGGAAACGCAAGCTTCTTGAAAAACAAAAAGCCGGTAAGAAACGGATGAAAGCCATCGGTTCGGTAGAAGTGCCACAGGAAGCCTTCTTATCCGTATTGTCAATGGATGAAGAATAAGAAATAAAGTGCCCCCTAGAGGGCACTTTTGTTTTCTGTTTGATATTAAAAAGAAATGAACGGGATTAGTGGGCTTGGATCAGATGTGACACTTTTCCTATTTTAAAATACCCTCATTCATGGTAGACTAGAAGTAGAAAACGTTCTCAAGGAGGTTGAGCATGAAACACAAATTATTGACCGCATCACTGACGATTCTTTCTACCAGCACACTAATGGCTTGTAGTCACACCACTCAAAAGGACACAGCAGCTTCTTCTACAAAAGAAAGTAGCAGCAAAGTCGAAAAGCAAACAAGCAGCTCTTCGTCAAAGGATACTGCTTCTACAAAGAAAACCACTCCCAGTCAAGAAACCAAGCGGATTGGAAATGCAGATTATGGATACATCGATATTCCAAGTAAATGGTTCAAGTTCACGGATATCGATGGGACAGAAGCTGTCCAGTATACGGATGGGAGTGGCTATAATATCGTCACCTTGAACAGCTATACTAAAGAAAAGGCAAAAGTTCCTGCAGATATCGAGTTTAATGCTGAATTTCTAGCTAAGAAACTGGCCGTAATGTGGCAAGATAACCAGGATGTTGGGAAGATGACGGGAGCGCGGACTAAAGTCTCAGGTCTGGATGCCTACCAGCTTCAAATTGTCATGAAATCTGGTCAATACCTGATTACTTGGATCTTCCAGAAGGGTGAAAAAGTTTATACCATTTCTTTTGAAGGGGATGCAGAAACCTTGAAAACCTTTATCCCATACATTGAAAATACTTGGAGCCTAGATGGAACAGGCGCTGTAACGGATTAATCAAGTGAGATAGATCTCAGGATCTATCTTTTTTTAGAGTCTTTGTGGTATAATGCTTCTATTGTTTAGAAGAGGAAATAGAGGATGACACAGGAAATTGATATTGAAAAATACCATCAGTTAGCTCTCCAAAAGCAAAAGGAGCACCGCAAGGTATTGGCGAATCTCAAGAAGAAGCCACCTAAGAATTTAGATAAAATAGCTCAGGAAATCCACGATGAAGTTTTCCAAGAAATCGATTGTACCGCTTGTGCTAATTGCTGCAAGACCTTAGGGCCTGATTTTAAGGAAGCCGATATCACACGGATTGCCAAATATTTCAAGATGAAACTTCCTGCCTTTGAGGCTGAATTTCTTCAAGTTGACGAAGATGGGGACAAAGTTTTTAAATCCATGCCTTGCCCCTTTCTTGGTGGGGACAATCTCTGTTCGATTTATGATGTTCGTCCGAAAGCTTGTCGGGAGTTCCCTCACACCGATCGCAAGAAGATCTACCAGATCAACCATCTGACCATCAAAAATACACTCACTTGCCCAGCCGCTTATTTATTTGTAGAAAAATTGAAAGATCGTTTGTAATGGCATATACATTTTTACTTTTTGATTTGGACCATACTTTGTTGGATTTTGAATCTGCTGAAGAAACAGCCTTGACGCAGATGTTAGAAGACATGAATTTTCCAGATGTAGAGGCCTTTAAAGATTACTACAAACCTATGAACCAAGGGCTCTGGAAGGATTTGGAACAAAAGAAGCTCACCAAACAAGAACTCGTGGATAGTCGGTTTGCGATTGGGTTTGCCCACTTTGGGATCACGGTTGATGGAGCCGAGATGGCTCTTCGCTACCAAGATTACATTAGTCTTCAGGGGCAGTCTTTCCCCGGTGCGGAGGACTTACTGGCTCGACTTGAAAAAGCAGGTTACCAGCTCTATGGTGCAACGAACGGAGTGACTGCCATTCAAGAAGGACGCTTAGCTCATTCTACCATCGCACCTTATTTTAGAGAGGTCTTTATCTCTGAACAGCTTCATACTCAGAAACCAGAACCTGCATTTTTTGACAAAGTAGGGCAGCTGATTCCAGGGTTTAGCAAGGAAGAGACCCTCATGATCGGTGATTCTTTGACAGCTGATATAGCAGGAGGGAATGCTGCGGGGATTGCTACCGTTTGGTATAATCCAGATCACAAGGAAAATACCAGCCAAGTAGTGCCAACTTATGAAGTTAGCACCTATCAATAAATAGCCGATTTTCTTCTTAAATAAAAAATTTTAAACACTGTCAAGTTTTTTTCTTGACAGGTTGATGAAATGTGTTATAATAGATCATGTGCTAAATAGCTTGTCTATTTCACCGAAAATTAAAATATAGAAAAGAGACTTATAAAAATGGCAGTTAAAATTCGTTTGACTCGTATGGGTTCTAAGAAAAAACCTTACTACCGTATCAACGTAGCAGATTCACGTTCACCACGTGATGGACGTTTCATCGAAACAGTTGGAACTTACAATCCACTTGTTGAAGAAAACCAAGTAACTTTGAAAGAAGACCGCGTTCTTGCATGGTTGGCTGATGGAGCTCAACCTTCAGATACAGTTCGCAACATCCTTTCAAAAGCTGGTGTGATGAAGAAATTCCACGATTCTAAATTCTCAAAATAATTTTTTAAGTAGGTTGATGTATGGATACGATTGAAAATCTCATTATTGCAATTGTGAAACCCTTGATTTCACAACCGGATGCCTTAACCATCAAGATCGAAGATACTCCTGAATTTTTGGAGTACCATCTTGACCTTGATCCTAGCGATGTTGGTCGTGTAATCGGTCGAAAAGGTCGCACCATTTCTGCGATAAGAACGATTGTCTACTCTGTCCCAACTGAAGATAAAAAAGTAAGAATCGTTATTGACGAAAAATAAAAAGGCGGGACTTGGTCCCGTTTTTTGTTGCAAGGAGAAAGAATGAAAGAAGTGACTATTCGGCAGTTACAAGCCTATTTACAAGAACATTACCAGAATACCCGGACGGAAGAAGGTTTGTTTATCAAGCTGGTTGAAGAGGTTGGCGAAGTAGCCGAGGTGTTAAATGGACGTTCTGGACGGAAAGAGGGTGTCCAAGATTCAAATGAGGAATTGGCTAAAGAACTAGCTGATATCATTCACTACACGGTCGCTATCGCGGCCATTAATGAAATCGACCTTACTAAAACTATCTTTGAAAAAGATAAAACAGCAGCCGTAAAATACCAGCACGAGGGGGATTTGGAGCAGTTTCTAGCAGATAAGTCCATTTGAGAAAATCTCTTGAACGTGATAAAATAGAGTGAATAAACTACACTGGAGAAATCATGAATTACTTTAATGTCGGGAAAATTGTCAATACCCAAGGCTTACAAGGAGAAATGCGGATCTTGTCTGTGACAGACTTTGCAGATGAACGCTTTAAAAAAGGAGCTGAGTTGGCTCTTTTTGATGAGAAGGATCGTTTTGTCCAAACAGTGACCATTGCCAGTCATCGCAAGCACAAGAACTTCGACATCATCAAGTTTAAGGATATGTACCATATCAATGCCATCGAAAAATTCAAAGGCTTTAGCCTCAAGGTTGCGGAAGAAGACTTGACAGATTTGGAGGATGGCGAGTTTTATTACCATGAGATCATCGGCCTTGATGTTTACGAGAATGACCAACTAATCGGTCAGATCAAGGAAATCCTGCAACCAGGTGCCAATGATGTCTGGGTCGTAAAACGCAAAGGAAAACGTGACCTTCTCCTCCCTTATATCCCACCAGTGGTCCTCAATATTGATATCCCAGGAAATCGGGTGGATGTAGACATCTTAGAAGGGTTAGACGATGAAGATTGATATTTTAACTCTCTTTCCAGAGATGTTTTCACCTTTGGAGCATTCGATTGTCGGAAAGGCGCGTGAAAAGGGACTCCTTGAGATCAACTACCATAATTTCCGTGAAAATGCTGAGAAGGCGCGGCATGTGGACGATGAACCCTATGGTGGGGGGCAAGGTATGCTCTTACGTGCTCAGCCAATCTTCGATACCTTTGATGCCATCGAAAAAAAGAATCCGCGAGTGATCTTGCTAGATCCAGCTGGTCGGACTTTTGACCAATCTTATGCTGAAGAATTAGCTCAAGAAGATGAATTGATCTTTATCTGCGGTCACTATGAGGGCTACGATGAGCGGATCAAGACCTTGGTAACGGATGAGATTTCACTGGGGGATTATGTGCTGACAGGTGGGGAACTTGCTGCCATGACCATGATTGATGCGACAGTCCGCTTGATTCCAGAGGTGATCGGCAAAGAGTCCAGTCACCAGGATGATAGTTTCTCATCTGGACTTCTAGAATACCCTCAATACACACGGCCTTATGAATACAGAGGAATGACAGTTCCCGATGTTCTCATGAGTGGTCATCATGAAAATATCCGTCAGTGGCGCCTCTATCAGAGTTTGAAAAAGACCTTAGAACGTCGGCCAGACTTGCTAGAAAACTATGAGTTGACAGCAGAAGAAGTGAAGATGTTGGAACAAATTAAACAAGAAGACTAACAGCGTCAGCTGTTTTTCTTTTGCTCCAAAATTTTATGAAAAAAACTTTTTAAACCTACTAGTTATTGGTAACAAAATGTGGTATGCTAAGGGGTAGAGAAACTTCAAGAAAATGATTCAGTTTTGGGGGTGAGTTTAATGGGAAAGAAATTAGGAAAATCGGTTTTCACGACTGGGATTGCTGCAACAACGGTCCTATCTGGTATGTTTAATCACAAGGCTAGTGCCGAAGAGGTGAAGCAAAATGAAAATGCAGAAACCAACAGCACGGAAGTAGTCGAAAAACCAATTACGGTTGATGAGTTGAAGCAAATTACAGCTCAAAAAGGCCAAGTGGTGAAAGATGTCCACTACCAAGAGCAAAAAGTGATCGATGCTCAAACGGAAGTCAAGGCTGCTGGACAAGAACTGGAAGAAAAGAAAGCAGAAGTGACGGATGCGGAAAACCTCATCGCAACGACATCGGATGCCCAAGTTCAGAATGCAGAAAATGACGTCAAGGTGGCTCAAGCCTATGTGACTATCGAAGAAAATAAGGTTCGAGAAGCAGAAGCTGCCCATGACCAAGTTGTAGAGGCTGTTCGTCAACAGGAAAATCAAGTCACAGCTCAAGAATCTTTGGTCGATGTAGCACAAAATGAATTGAACCAAGCCAAAGCACCGATTTCAAATGATGAGAATGTGCTAAACCAAGCCTTGTTGGAGCAAAGTCAAGTCGAGCAAAGTATCCGAGAATCTCAGAATTACCTTGCAACCTTGCAAGCGAGTCAGCAAACCGGTTCAGATACAGTGGCTCAAATTGAGAGCGATATTCAACTGGCTCAAACGCGTCTGACAGATTTGAAAGCGGTCATCGCAACCAAAGAAGCAGAATTGGCAGCTTTAGAACAAGCCGCGGCCAATAGCCCAGTTCAGTTGAGTCAAGCGACTTATGAAGGTTATTTGCAACACTTAGCAGACAATGGCAATGAAGCTGCAGCGAGCGCTTTAGCCCTCTACAAACGTGGTCGGGAAGAAGATGGCTTGACAGTTGGAGAGTCTGGCTCTTTGCAAGCTAACCTTCGAGCTCTTGAAATTGCCGATGCCATCAATAGCTATCGTCGGAATGCCGGCTTGCCAGAATTGGAACTGGATCCTTATTCCCTTCCTGCCAGCCAAGTACAGTTAGAATACTTTAAGAAAGCCAACTGGCATATGTTTAAGTATTTGCCAAATGAGAACATTGCATATGGCTTCTCACCTGCTGGTGCGGTTGACTTTTGGTACAATGAAAAAGCGGCTTATCAAGAAGTAGCGGCTCAATATGGTCTACCAACAGACGAAACTCAAATCGATGCCAATGATATCTATATGAAGATTGGTGCTGAGGCCTTTGCTAAGGTTGGTCACTACCTCCAAATGGTAGACAACAAAGCGACAGCTTTATCAGTCGCTTATGACCCAAGTAATGCCATGTCAGAAGCAGCCTTCTTACACAGCCCAGTCCATTCAGCAGTGTCAACCAGTGCACTCGCTTATCAATTGCGTCAGGGAGCTGGGGCCACGACGACAAGATCAGATGTGAAAGCAAAATCTGATGAAGTCGCTAATCTCAAGTTAGACAAGGCCAATCAAGAGTGTCAAATCATTATCTTGCAAGGCAAATTAGAAGATGCCCGCCATGCTAATTCAAATGTGGCAGTAGAGATGTCCAATGTCCAAAAGACCATCCAAAATTACAAGATTCTTCTCGTTAGCAAGGATCATGCAGTTGAAAAAGCAAAAGCGACTCTTGATGTATCTCGAGGTCGGATTGAAACAGCAATCCAACCAAAAGAAGTAGCCCTTCAAAAAGCGAAAGATTTGTTGGCAGCTGCGCGTGAGAAATTAGATCGTTTAAAAGCGGAAGAAGCAGAAAAAGCCCAAGTCGTTCAAGAAGCGCATGAGGGCTTGAAGGCGGCGCAAGAGCGCCTGGTTGCTGCTGAAAAACGTCTTTCTGACTTTAAAAATGCTCCAGAATTATTGGTAAAAGCCCAATCTGTTCTATCAGCTGCGGTGGCTAATTTAGAGAATAAAAAAGAAAAATTGGAAGCAGAATTCACAACCCTTCAATCTTATCAAAGTGTCGTGGAACTGTTGAATTCCCAATATGAAGATCTAGCGTCACGAATGGATCCAGCTATTTTAGAAGCAGCAGATATGCCAATGGATATCCGCTCAAGCAATCCAACAACTTTCTCGGATAGACCAACTGTTCTTCCAACAACTACCAATAGTCCACAAGTGCAAGCACCAACAGCTACTCCAGCTCCAAAACAAGAAGCCAAAGTAGAAGAGATCAAACCCAAAAAAGAAAACAGCCAAGCTGTGGCAAGTACAGATTCTTCCAAATATGCAGTAGCAACAACAGGTGTTGCCGTCGGGCTACTTGCTGGATTGTTTGGTTTCAAGAAAAAGAAACAATCATCAAAAAATGATTAAGACATACCGAAGATAGAGTGGATGCTTAGACACTTTATTGCTTAAACTCTTCAAAGAAGATATATGAGGGTGGGAAAAGAACTCGCTTAACAAAATGAGTTCTTTCCTGCTATTTTTTTGTACAATTTTAGAATTTTTGAAAGAAAATGATAGAAAATGATAAAAAGTGTTGACATTTTTTGGAGATGGAGTATAATAGTCCTTGTAATCGATTGCAAAAGGAGGAGAAATGCTTAAGTCTGAACGAAAACAATTCATCCTCGAGAAGGTACTGAAGGAAAAATTTGTTTCCTTAGAAACCCTTGTACAAGAGCTAGGGACGTCTGAATCAACGATTCGACGTGACTTGGATGAATTAGAAGCTGAAAGTAAACTTCGCCGGGTTCACGGCGGTGCGGAAAGCCTGCATTTTCTTCAAGAGGAAGAAAGCAATAAAGAAAAATCTATCAAAAACATTCAAGTTAAGTCAAAAATCGCGATAAAAGCGGCGGAATTGATCAAAGATCATGATGTGATCTTTATCGATGCTGGGACGACCAATGAACTTTTGGTACAAGAAATTGTCAATCCAACGGTAACCGTGGTGACCAACTCGATTCACCATGCGACCAAGTTGGTCGAGCGAAATGTTCCGACGGTCATCATCGGTGGGAAGGTAAAATCTTCTACAGATGCTAGTATCGGAGGGATTGCGCTCAATCAGATCGGTCAGTTGAACTTTGACAAGGCCTTTCTTGGAATGAATGGAATCGATGATGAATTTTACAGCACTCCAGACCTGGAAGAAGGATCTGTTAAGCGTGCGATTATCGAAAATGCGAAAAAGACCTATATCCTAGCGGATGATTCGAAAATTGGGGTGACATCCTTTGTCAAAGTGGCACCTATCAAGCGAGCCATGATTATCACCAATCAATGTGAACCGCAACGATTAAAGGTTTTAAAAGAAAAAACGGAGGTTATAGAGGTTTGATTTATACAGTTACACTGAATCCAGCAATTGACTATATTGTCCGTCTCGATCATGTAGAGACCGGAGCAGTCAATCGGATGGCTTCGGAAGATAAATTCGCCGGTGGTAAAGGGATCAATGTCAGTCGTGTCTTGAAACGTCTCGATATCGAGAACACAGCGACTGGATTTATCGGTGGTTTCACAGGACGCTTCATCGAAGACGTACTGACTAGCGAAGCCATTTCCACCAACTTTGTGACAGTGGACCAAGATACCCGGATCAATGTCAAGATCAAGGCTGATGAGGAAACAGAGATCAATGGGAATGGCCCAGAAGTGACGGAAGCGCAGTTGCAAGAATTGCTCAACATCTTATCGAGCTTAACAACAGATGATGTGGTAGTCTTTGCAGGATCTGCCCCATCTTCACTTGGGAATGGCGTTTACAAACAATTGATCGCAGCAACTCGTGCGACAGGTGCGCAAGTGGTTTGCGACTTTGAAGGGCAAACCTTGATTGATTCCTTGGAGTTCAATCCCCAATTGGTCAAACCAAACAACCATGAATTGGGAGATATCTTTGGCGTTACCTTGACGGAATTGCCAGAAATTGAACGTTATGCTAAAGAGATTTTGGCCAAGGGTGCACAAAACGTCATTATTTCCATGGCGGGTGATGGTGCTCTCCTTGTCAGTCCAAACGGTACTTACTTCGCAAAACCAATCAAAGGTCAAGTGAAGAACTCTGTTGGGGCTGGAGATTCCATGGTAGCTGGCTTCACTGGGAAGCTCGCAACAACAGGAGATGTCATCGAAGCTTTCAAATGGGGCGTGGCTTGTGGAACAGCGACCACCTTCTCAGATGATTTGGCGACAGCTGACTATATAAAAGATACTTATGAAAAAGTAGAGGTAGAAAAACTATGAAAATTCAAGACGTTTTAAATAAAAACGTAATGTTGTTTGATCTTCAAGCAACAGATAAAGAGGGCGTGATCAATGAGATGGTCCAATCGCTCCTTGACAATGGAGTGGTGACAGATTTTGACACCTTCAAGTCTGGAATCATGAACCGTGAAGCACAAACTTCAACTGGTTTGGGTGACGGAATTGCCATGCCCCACAGCAAAAATGAAGCAGTCAAAGAAGCAACGGTATTGTTTGCGAAATCTAACAAGGGTGTGGACTATGCTTCGCTTGATGGACAACCAACAGACTTGTTCTTCATGATCGCAGCTCCAGAAGGAGCAAACGACACTCACTTGGCAGCCCTAGCTGAATTGTCTAAGTACTTGATGAAACCAGGATTTGCGGACAAACTTCGTCAAGCAAGCACTCCTGATCAAGTGATCGCAGCCTTTGATGCAGAAGAGCAAGAAGCTGCAGCTGAAGAAGCTAAAAAAGCAGAAGCGGTCAAAGAAGCAGCTTCATCTGACAAACCTCTCATCGTTGCCGTTACAGCTTGTACAACAGGTATCGCTCACACTTACATGGCAGAAGAAGCCCTCATCAAAAAAGGTGAAGAAATGGGTGTTACGGTCCGCGTTGAAACAAACGGTGCATCAGGTGTCGGCAACCGCTTGACAGCTGAAGAAATCGCAAAAGCTGAAGGGGTCATCATTGCTGCAGATAAAGCAGTTGAAACCGCTCGTTTCGATGGTAAAAAATTGATCTCTAAACCAGTCGCAGCTGGTATTCGTCAAACAGAAGAATTGATCCAAACCATCTTGGACGGTAAAGCAGATGTCTTCCACGCTGAAAATGCAGCACAAGCTAGCGCTAGCCAAGAGAAATTGAGCTTGGGTGGAGCTTTCTACAAACACCTGATGAGTGGGGTTTCTCAAATGCTTCCATTCGTTATCGGTGGTGGTATCTTGATCGCCCTTGCCTTCTTGATTGACCAAGTTCTTGGTGTGCCTCAAGATCAATTGTCTAGTCTTGGTTCTTATCATGTATTAGCAGCACAATTTAAAACAATTGGTGGAGTAGCCTTTGGCTTCATGCTTCCTGTACTTGCAGGTTACATTGGATTCTCAATCGCTGAAAAACCTGGTTTTGTAGCAGGGTTTATCGCTGGATCTATTGCTAGCTCAGGGTCAGCATTTGGAAATATCGCCTACGGTGCTGCTAAAGGTGAATTACCAGCAGCCGTATCATCAGGTTTCCTTGGAGCTTTGGTAGGTGGTTTCCTTGCAGGTGGAGTTGTTCTCTTACTTCGCAAAGCCCTTGCAGGTCTTCCACGTTCACTTGATGGTATCCGCTCTATCCTTCTCTTGCCATTGCTTGGTGTTGGTTTGACAGGATTCTTGATGTTCCTCATCAATATTCCAATGGCTGCTATCAATACTGGTCTTAACAACTTCCTTTCAAGCTTGTCAGGTAGCTCAGCTGTCCTTCTTGGACTTCTCGTCGGCGGTATGATGGCTGTCGATATGGGTGGACCAGTTAACAAAGCCGCTTATGTCTTCGCTACAGGTACACTTGCTGAATCTGTTGCTTCAGGTGGTTCTATTGTTATGGCAGCTGTTATGGCAGCTGGTATGGTTCCTCCATTGGCAGTATTCGTAGCAACTGTATTGTTTAAAGATAAATTCACACAAGAAGAACGAGATTCTGGTTTGACAAACATTGTTATGGGTCTTTCCTTCATCACAGAAGGTGCCATTCCTTTCGGTGCAGCTGACCCAGCTCGTGCCATCCCTAGCTTCATTGCAGGTTCAGCATTGACAGGTGCCCTTGTTGGTCTTGCAGGCTTGAAACTCATGGCTCCTCACGGAGGAATCTTCGTTATCGCTCTTACATCAAATCCACTTCTTTACATCTTGTTTGTATTGATCGGTGCAGTCGTAAGTGGTATCTTGTTCGGATTGCTTCGCAAACCTAAAAACTAAACATGACTAAAAGGTTGGGAATGCCCAACCTTTTTTATTGCGCAAAAACACCAACTAGTGATGAAGTTGCTTATCTCTATAGATTTCGATATGATAGTAGAAAGCATTTTTCTTGGAGGATCAATGAGAAAAAAGAAGAAAATTCTTATATTGGGATTTACAGCAATTACTTTATCAGGAATGGCCATTATCGGTTCTCAACATCCAAACTTGTTTTCAATTAATAGTCATCAAGCAAAGCAAGCCAGTTCCAAGGAACAACAGTTAGAAGATTTAAAGAAGCATGCGAAAGAAATTGAAGATTTTGTAAAATCGTTAAGTCCTAAAGTTGAATCTGTCCAGATTGCTTGGGATGAAACGCAATGGGATGAGATAGGAAATGGTACGCCACAAGGAGGTGGCGAAATTCTTATGGTCTATGGAGGATTTAATCATATCCAAAATTCAAGTTGGAGTGTTTTGGTCTATTTAAAAGACGGTAAAAATGGCGAGAAAGATTTAATCGAAGGTTTTGGTAGCGGTAGTCCACTTCGTGTAGAAGGAAAACTTTTTGACGAGTAGCCTTTTATAATTTTTTAGCAATTTATTAGATTTATAATAGAAATGGAAAAAAGATAGATGAAAAGGAAATTAGTTATTGTTGCTTCGTTAGTTCTAGTAATCGCAGTCGCTGTTTTTGGACTTTTTACCTATCAACACCACCGACAACAAGTGAAAGCTAAGCAAGAGCGTGCAAAATATGAGAATTATGATTACTATACTGGAAAATGGGAAATCGATTCTTATAAATTTTTAGAAGATGATCGAGGTGTTGTGGTTCATTGGAAATCCCTAACTCCTGAAGAAGATAAGTTATTTGCAAAGTACAATCCATATTTAAGTGAAAAGTATTTAGGTGTACATGGGGCATCTAATGAACGCTATATTATTCGTCAGAATATAAAAAGATTAAAGAATATTGTACTGACCCCAAAAAGTTAGACAAATAATT
>NZ_KV794417.1:56350-89539 GCF_001808745.1 Streptococcus sp. HMSC057G03 | reverse complement strand
ATTCCGCCATAGCTCAGTTGGTAGTAGCGCATGACTGTTAATCATGATGTCGTAGGTTCGAGTCCTACTGGCGGAGTATAGAAAAAAAGAGATCAAGTAATTGATCTCTTTTTTTACTTTTCATTTTAATGTTAATTAAAGCTCCGTTTAGTTAACGGAGCTTTTCTCTATTTAGTTATTTGGGAAAAATGCTTGATATAAGGCTTTAATTGCTTTTTCTTCTTGATCTTTACTTACAACGAACATAATGGAAACTTCACTAGAACCTTGAGAGATCATTTGAATATTCACTTCATTTTCTGATAGTGCTTTGGCTGCAGTGGCAGTAACCCCTACCTGACTCTTCATTTTCTCACCAACAATCATAATGATGGAAAGATCATGTTCAATTTCGGCTGTGTCAACTTCGAGCTTTTGCGTTAATTGTTTTAAAATTTCTTGTTCTTTGATTGGAGTCAGTTCACGTGAACGCAAAATGATGGACAAGTCATCGATTCCTGTTGGCATATGTTCCCAACTGATATTGAGATCTTCTAAAATTTGAAGGACTTTTCGACCAAAACCGACTTCGCGGTTCATAAGGTATTTTGTAGTGTTAATACTAACGAATCCTGAATCACCTGCAATCCCTACAACAGTCACATGATCATTTGAATGTTCCAAAACAATGCGGGTTCCAGGGTGGTCTGGATTATTAGTATTTTTAATGACTAATGGAATTTTACCTCTGTATGCTGGAACGAGTGCTTCATCATGCAATACTGAAAAACCAGCGTAGGCCAATTCACGCATTTCTTTGTAGGTTAATTCAGGAATAGAATGTGGGTGTTTAATAATACCTGGATGTGCTGCAAAGATACCATTTACGTCTGTAAAGTTTTCGTATAAGTCTGCTTTTACACCTGCTGCAATGATCGATCCTGTAATGTCAGATCCACCACGAGAAAATGTACAAATGTCACCATCTTGAGTAACACCAAAGAAACCTGGAATGACAATCACTTCACTTGAGTCTTTTAGTTCTTCAATTTTATCGTAACTAGATGGTAATATACGAGCGTTGGAAGGTTCTGCAGTGACTGTAATTCCTGCCTCTTTTGGATGGATGTATCTTGCTTCTAATCCATTTTGATTGAAATAAGCAGCAATGAGTTTAGCATTGTTATTTTCGCCTGCTGCTAGGAATGCATCGTATGTGAATGGATTCCCTTTTTTAGGTAAATTTGTTAAATCATAGATATCTTCAGCAATTTCTTGAATAATGGAATCTTTGAGACCCAATTCTTCTGTAATGGCACGATAACGTTCAATAATCCACTGTTGTGTTTGTGTGACATCCTTATCTGAAGTAAATTCTTTATAATAGCGGATCAGTGCATCTGTTACTTTTGTATCTTCAGCGTTGCGTTTGCCTGGAGCTGATACAACTACAAATCTTCTTTCTGGATCATCTTTAATGATATTAAGTACTTTTTTTAATTGAGAAGCTGATGCTAGAGAACTTCCACCGAATTTAGTTACTTTCATATTTTCTCCTTAATAGTTTCATTAATACATTATACCAAAGTTCAGTTATTGATACAATGTATTTACAGATAGGGCATAAAATAATTGATTCTGTAGAAGAGAGAAATTGTAATTATTCAAATTTTACAATTTTGTTACATCTTATAGATATATTTTACTATTTTACTTTTTTGTGGTATGATATGTTATAATTCAAAAGTTTTAATATCAAAATATTTTATATTTAAACAAAAGGAGTCTGTGATGTTTGAAACAATTTTGTATTCTGTCGAAAACGACCTCGCGACAATCTCTTTAAATCGTCCTGAAGTATCCAATGGTTTTAACATTCCAATGTGTCAGGAAATTTTAGTTGCCCTGGAAGATGCAGAAAAAAATGAGGAAGTAAAATTCATTATTCTATCAGCAGAAGGGAAAATCTTTTCAGTTGGTGGAGATTTAAGCGAAATGAAACGCGCAGTCGATGCGGATGACATCGAGTCTCTTGTTTTAATTGCCGAATTAGTTAATACGATTTCAAAGAAAATCAAGCAATTGCCAAAACCGGTTATTATGGTGGCAGATGGAGCGGTTGCTGGAGCAGCTGCTAACATTGCAGTAGCTGTTGATTTTTGTATTATTAGTGATCGTACTAAATTTATCCAAGCCTTTGTTGGGGTTGGTTTAGCACCGGATGCGGGTGGGTTATTCTTGTTAGGAAAAGCCATTGGCATGTCTCGGGCTACTCATTTAGTAATGACGGGTGAAGCCTTGACTGCTGAAAAGGCATTTGATTATGGCCTAGCTTATCGTGTTTGTGAATCTGAAAGACTCGATAAAACAGTTGAGCAATTGCTTAAAAAATTAAGAAGAGGATCTTCAAATTCTTATGCTGCCATGAAAGAAATGGTTTGGGAAGCATTCTTGAAAGAATGGGACCAATATGCGTGTCTTGAATTGGATTTGCAAAAGAAACTAGCATTTACAGAAGATTTCAAGGAAGGGGTTATTGCCTACTCTGAGAAACGTCGGCCACAATTTAAAGGAAAATAAATTTGTAATTTTTCTATGTTTTGTGAAAAAATGCTTGCAAATTATTTTCATTTTTGATAAAATTTGACTATCAAAGTAAAATTAGGAGGTGGAGTTTTGAATTACCAATTAGTTAACGACTATTTAACATCCATCTTTAATAATGTTTTGGTTATTGAGGAGTCGAGTCTAAGAGCAAGTCGATTCAAAGATGTTTCTATTAAAGAAATGCATACGATCGATGTGATTGGTTCGACACCGAATGCAACCCCGAGTGATATTTCACGGGAGTTGATGGTGACTTTGGGGACTGTCACGACAAGTTTGAATAATCTTGAGCGCAAAGGGTATATCGAAAGAAGAAGATCGGAAGTTGATCGCCGGGTTGTACACTTGAGTTTAACGAAGAACGGTCGTCTACTTTATCGTCTTCATCAGCAATTCCATAAACGGATGGTCAACCAGATTATTGGAGATATGAGTCCCGAAGAGAAGAAAGTGATGCAAAAAGGATTGCAAAATCTGTATCGTTTCTTGGAGGAAATTAAATAATGGTCTTTGCTAAAATTAGTCAAGTTGCTCATTATGCACCTGACCAAGTCGTATCAAATGATGATTTGGCTGAGATCATGGATACAAGTGATGAATGGATCAGTAGTCGGACAGGTATCTTTCGGCGTCACATTTCAAAAGATGAGACGACAAGTGATCTAGCAACAATTGTTGCACAAAGATTATTAGCAAAAGCAAACTTAGATGCTGAGGAAATTGATTTCATCGTTGTTGCTACGATTACTCCAGACAGCTTAATGCCATCAACTGCAGCCCGGGTACAAGCTAATATTGGAGCTTCTCGAGCTTTTGCCTTTGATCTGACTGCAGCATGTAGCGGATTTGTATTTGCATTAGCCACTGCTGAAAAATACATTTCTTCAGGTATGTACCGGCGAGGAATTGTGATCGGTAGTGAGACGCTTTCAAAAGTATTAGACTGGTCAGACCGTTCCACTTCAGTCCTTTTTGGAGATGGAGCTGGTGGTGTCTTGCTTGAAGCAAGCGATCAAAAATCGTTTTTGGCTGAGAATCTTTTTACAGATGGTAGCCGAGGTGCTAGTCTTGAGTCTTGCTATTTGGGGCTGTCTTCCCCTTATTCAGATGAAGTTTCCGATCGAAGATATCTGACAATGGATGGACGGGCAGTTTTTGATTTTGCCATTCGTGATGTCACGAAAAGTATTCAAAAAATTATAGCAGACGCCTCTATGGAAGCAGAAGAGATTGACTATTTTCTGTTACACCAGGCGAATGACCGAATGTTAGATAAGATGTCAAAAAAACTGGGTGTCTCTAGAGAGAAAATCCCAGCAAATATGATGGAATATGGGAACACTAGTGCTGCTAGTATCCCCATTCTATTATCGGAGTGTGTCGAGAATCATCGAATCAAGATGGATGGAAGTCAAAAAATTCTTCTAACAGGATTCGGTGGAGGTTTGACATGGGGCACACTTCTTGTTACAATCTAGTTAAACATGTGGAAACACATTTAAAAAATTTATATATTATTTTTTAAGGAGGCCTATCATGGCAGTATTTGAAAAAGTACAAGAAATTATCGTTGAAGAACTTGGTAAAGAACCATCAGAAGTAACTCTTGAATCTACATTCGAAGATTTAGAAGCAGATTCATTGGATTTGTTCCAAGTTATCTCTGAAATTGAAGATGCTTTTGACATCCAAATCGAAACTGAAGAAGGATTGTCTACAGTTGGTGACCTTGTCGCTTACGTAGAAGAAAAAACAAAATAATGATAGATGAGAGTATCGAAAGATATTCTCTCTTATTTAGGTAATAGTTTGAGGCTCAAAGAAACAATCTTTTAAACTCAAACTATTACTTAAGTGAAAAAAGAGGTAGGTATAATGCAAACACGAATTACTGAACTATTGAATATTAAATATCCAATCTTCCAAGGTGGTATGGCCTGGGTTGCTGATGGAGACTTGGCTGGAGCCGTTTCAAATGCTGGTGGACTCGGAATTATTGGTGGTGGTAATGCCCCTAAAGAAGTGGTAAAAGCTAATATTGATAGAGTAAAACAAATCACTGACAAACCATTCGGTGTTAATATCATGCTTTTGTCACCATTTGCAGATGACATCGTCGACCTCGTTATCGAAGAGGGTGTTAAGGTTGTTACAACAGGTGCCGGAAACCCAGGTAAATATATGGAGCGTTTCCACGAAGCTGGAATTACAGTAATCCCAGTTATTCCATCGGTAGCACTTGCTAAACGTATGGAAAAACTTGGAGCTGATGCTGTTGTCGCAGAAGGTATGGAAGCTGGTGGTCACATTGGTAAATTGACAACCATGGCACTTGTTCGCCAGGTTGCGAATGCGGTATCTATCCCAGTTATTGGTGCTGGTGGTGTTGCAGATGGACGTGGTATGGCTGCTGTTCTTATGCTTGGAGCAGAAGCTGTTCAGGTTGGTACTCGTTTCGCTGTTGCTAAGGAATCTAATGCACACCAAAACTTCAAAGATAAGATTTTGAAGGCTAAAGATATTGATACTGTTATTTCAGCCTCAGTTGTTGGACACCCAGTTCGTGCGATTAAGAATAAATTGGCTACAGAATATAACCAAGCTGAAAAAGATTTCTTGGCTGGTAAGAAGACTCAAGAGGAAATTGAAGAGCTTGGTGCAGGTGCCCTTCGTAACGCTGTTGTTGATGGAGATGTGGAATATGGTTCAGTTATGGCTGGACAAATTGCAGGTCTTGTTCGTAAAGAAGAAACATGTGCAGAAATCTTGGAAGACCTTTACACAGGTGCTGCCAAGGTGATTAAAGAAGAAGCTGCTCGTTGGGCAGATGTAAACGTCTAAAAACGTCGAAAGGATTAGGATAGTGACAAAACGTGCGTTCTTATTTGCTGGTCAAGGGGCTCAGAAATTGGGCATGGCGAGCGATTTGTATGCGGCTTATCCCGTTGTTAAAGAGACATTTGATACGGCTAGTCGTATTCTAGGCTATGATTTGCGTGAATTGATTGATTCTAACGAAGAAAAACTGAATCAGACACGCTATACTCAACCAGCTATTTTGACAACGTCAGTAGCCATTTATCGTCTCTTAGTAGAAAATGGTATCACTCCTGATATTGTTGCCGGTCTCTCTTTGGGGGAATATTCTGCCCTGGTTGCGGCTGGAGCTCTTTCGTTTGAAGATGCAGTAGCTTTGGTTGCGAAACGAGGTGAATTCATGGAAACGGCAGCTCCCGCTGGAAGTGGGAAAATGGTTGCTGTTATGAATACAGACCCAAGTTTGATCGAGGAGATTTGTCAACAAGCATCCGAAAAGGGTGTAGTAACACCAGCTAACTACAATACGCCAGCACAAATTGTGATTGGTGGTGAGGTTGCGGCTGTGGACTATGCTGTGGAACTATTGCAGGAAGCAGGTGCCAAACGCTTGATCCCTTTGAATGTGTCAGGTCCATTCCACACAGCCTTACTGGAATCTGCTAGTCAAAAATTGGCGGCTGAACTAGAAAAAGTATCATTTAATGATTTTGATCTTCCTTTAGTTGGGAATACAGAAGCTACTATCATGAAGTCAGAAGATGTGAAAGCACTTTTGGCCCGTCAAGTAAAAGAACCGGTTCGTTTCTATGATTCAATTGCTACGATTCAAGAATTTGGTGTAGATGAGGTCATCGAGATCGGACCTGGAAAAGTCTTGTCAGGATTCTTGAAGAAAATTGATAAAACTCTTCCAACTCATAACGTCGAAGATCAGGCTAGTCTAGATGCACTTCTGAATGCTTAAAACGAGGTAAAGATGGAACTTAAAAATAAAAATGTTTTTGTAACAGGTTCAACACGCGGAATTGGATTGGCTGTGGCTCATAAATTTGCGAGTCTCGGTGCTAATGTTGTCCTAAATGGACGTTCTGAAATTTCTGAGGACTTGCTTGCGCAGTTTGCTGACTATGGTGTGACTGTTGTTGGTATTTCTGGGGATATTTCTAATGGCGAAGATGCGCAACGTATGGTAGCTGAAGCAATTGAAAAGCTTGGAAGTGTTGATGTTTTGGTCAATAACGCTGGCATCACAAACGACAAGTTGATGTTGAAAATGACTGAAGAAGATTTTGAACGGGTCTTGAAAATCAACTTGACAGGTGCCTTTAATATGACTCAAGCTGTCTTAAAACCGATGTCTAAAGCTCGTCAAGGGGCCATTATCAACATGTCCTCTGTTGTTGGTCTAATGGGGAATATCGGTCAAGCGAACTATGCGGCTTCAAAAGCTGGTTTGATTGGTTTCACTAAATCAGTAGCGCGTGAAGTTGCGGCTCGTGGCGTTCGTGTGAATGCCATTGCACCTGGTTTCATTGAATCAGATATGACTGATGCTATTCCAGAGAAAATGAAAGATGCCATGCTAGCTCAAGTGCCAATGAAACGAATTGGTCAAGCTGAAGAAGTGGCAGAAGTTGCGGCTTTCTTAGCAGGTCAAGAATATTTAACTGGTCAAACAATTGCCATTGATGGCGGAATGACTATGCAATAATGAATGCTCACTGATCGAAAATCACTTACTTAAATATCCATCCGACAAAAGGAGAATATATATGTCTACAAATCGTGTTGTTGTTACAGGTTATGGTGTAACCTCACCAATCGGAAATACACCAGAAGAATTTTGGAATAGCCTTCATGAAGGAAAAATTGGGATCAAACCCATTACGAAATTTGATGCTTCTGAAATTCCAGTCTTTAATGCTGGTGAAATTCAAGATTTCCCATTCGATAAATATTTTGTAAAAAAAGATCAAAATCGTATGGATACTTACTCATTGTATGCAATCTATGCTGCGATGGAAGCTATTGAAAATTCAGGCTTGAACATGGAAGAAGAAGACCGCGATCGTGTAGGTGTGATTGTATCATCTGGTATCGGTGGTTTGCAAGAATTGGAAGATCAAATTATCCGGATGCATGAACGTGGGATGAAGAGAATCCAACCAATGTTTATTCCAAAAGCTCTTTCAAACATGGGTGCTGGAAATATCGCACTTAAGATTGGGGCTCAAGGGGTATGTAAATCCGTGACAACAGCTTGTGCTTCTGCCAATGATGCAATTGGTGAAGCTTTCCGTGAAATTAAATTTGGTATGCATGATGTTGTTTTGGCAGGTGGTGCTGAAGCTTCGATTACTAAGATTGGTATCGGTGGTTTCAATGCCCTTACGGCCCTTTCAACAACGGAAGACCCAGAACGCTCATCTATTCCATTTGACAAAGACCGCAATGGTTTTGTGATGGGGGAAGGTGCAGGGGTTCTTGTCATCGAAAGTTTGGAACATGCCCAAAAACGTGGTGCTAATATTTTAGCTGAAATAGTTGGTTACGGTTCAAACTGTGATGCCTACCACATGACAACACCAACACCAGATGGTTCAGGTGCGGCTAAAGCAATTAAATTGGCTATTAATGAAGCTGGTATCAAACCTGAAGATGTCGATTATGTCAATGCGCATGGTACCTCTACACCTGCCAATGAGAAAGGTGAAAGCGGAGCTATTGTTTCTGTACTTGGTAAAGAAGTTCCTGTATCATCTACTAAATCATTTACAGGACACTTGCTTGGTGCTGCTGGTGCGGTTGAAGCGATTGCTACCATCGAAGCGATTCGTCACAGCTTTGTACCAAAAACTGCTGGTACCAAAGAATTGTCTGACTATATCGAAGCAAACGTTGTTTATGGTGAAGGTCAAGAAGCGGATATTCAGTATGCTATCTCAAATACCTTTGGTTTTGGAGGACACAATGCTGTTCTGGCCTTTAAACGTTGGGAGGGTTAATTCATGAATATTTCTGAAATCAAAGATTTGTTGGCTCAATTTGATGCGTCAACTTTGCGTGAATTCTCATATAAAAATAATGGCGAAGAATTGAATTTGAGTAAAAACCAAACGAGTTCAGTTGCGGCTACACCGGTTGCTCCTGCAGTTGAAGTGGTAGCAACTCCTCAAACTCCTGTAGTAGCCCCTGTTGTTGAAGCCCCAGCAACTCCAGCTGTAGCGACTGAACCAGTTGCTGCTCCAGCTCAGGCTGCAGAAGGTGATGTGGTTGAAAGTCCATTGGTTGGGGTGGCTTACTTGTCGCCAGCACCGGATAAATCAGCCTTTGTATCTGTAGGAGACAAAGTTACTAAGGGTCAAACACTCTTGATTATCGAAGCCATGAAAGTGATGAATGAAGTCCCAGCACCTAAAGATGGGGTAGTCACTGAAATTTTGGTAACGAATGAAGAAATGGTTGAATTTGGAAAAGGATTGGTTCGAATCAAATGACAATTGATATTAATGCTATTCGTGAGGCTTTGCCGCATCGTTACCCAATGCTTTTGGTGGATCGCGTATTGGAAACAAGCGAAGATACGATTGTTGCCATTAAGAACGTGACAATTAATGAACCATTTTTTAATGGACATTTTCCACAATATCCTGTTATGCCAGGTGTTCTCATCATGGAAGCTTTGGCACAAACAGCAGGTGTACTAGAGTTGTCAAAACCTGAAAATAAAGGAAAATTAGTCTTTTATGCAGGGATGGACAAGGTGAAGTTTAAAAAACAAGTCGTTCCAGGAGATCAACTGGTGATGACAGCTACTTTTGTCAAACGTCGTGGAACAATTGCTGTTGTTGAAGCGAAAGCAGAAGTAGACGGTAAGCTTGCAGCTTCAGGAACGCTTACGTTTGCAATTGGAAATTAAGAAAGGCCTATCTATGTTTCGTAAGATCTTAATCGCCAATCGTGGTGAGATTGCAGTTCGTATTATTCGTGCGGCTCGTGAACTTGGCATCGAGACGGTTGCAGTGTATTCTACTGCTGATAAAGAAGCCTTGCATACCTTACTAGCGGATGAAGCAGTCTGTATTGGACCTGCTAAATCAACAGAGTCTTATTTGAATATGAGTGCTGTCTTGTCTGCAGCTGTTCTAACAGGAGCAGAAGCTATCCATCCTGGTTTTGGATTTTTAAGTGAAAACTCAAAATTTGCGACCATGTGTGAGGAAGTGGGCATTAAATTTATTGGTCCTTCTGCTAAAGTCATGGATTTGATGGGGGATAAGATTAATGCTCGTAAACAGATGATCAAAGCAGGAGTACCTGTTATTCCTGGATCAGATGGTGAAGTGTATACTGCTGAAGAAGCCCTCGAGATTGCAGAGCGTATTGGTTACCCTGTGATGTTGAAAGCATCTGCAGGAGGCGGTGGTAAAGGAATTCGGAAGGTTGAAAAACCAGAAGATTTGGTTGCTGCTTTTGAATCTGCTTCCTCAGAAGCTCAAGCTGCTTTTGGAAATGGTGCCATGTATATGGAACGGGTGATTTATCCGGCACGCCACATTGAAGTACAGATTTTAGCGGATCAGCATGGACATGTTATTCACTTAGGTGAACGCGATTGTTCTCTTCAACGAAATAACCAAAAAGTTCTAGAAGAATCCCCTTCGATTGCTATTGGAAAAACGCTTCGTGATCGGATTGGTTCTGCAGCTGTTCGTGCAGCTGAATCAGTTGGGTACGAGAATGCTGGAACGATTGAATTCTTGTATGATGAAGGCAAGGGTGAGTTCTACTTTATGGAAATGAATACCCGTGTCCAAGTAGAGCATCCTGTCACGGAATTTGTAACAGGAGTTGATATCGTTAAGGAACAGATTAAAATCGCAGCTGGCCAAGAATTATCCGTTACTCAAGAGGATATTGTCATTAAAGGCCATGCGATTGAATGCCGGATCAATGCGGAAAATCCTTCCTTCAACTTTGCACCTAGCCCTGGTAAGATCACTAATCTCTATCTTCCAAGTGGTGGGGTTGGCTTGCGTGTGGATTCTGCTGTGTATCCTGGGTATACGATTCCACCATACTATGATAGTATGATTGCCAAGATCATTGTCCATGGGGAAAATCGCTTTGATGCACTGATGAAAATGCAGCGTGCTCTTTATGAGTTGGAAATCGATGGTGTCACCACCAATAGCAGTTTCCAGTTGGATTTGATTTCAGATTCACATGTGATCGCTGGTGATTATGACACTGCATTTTTGATGGAACAATTCCTTCCAAATTATAATAAGGAATGATGAAAAAGCCTGGACTTGTGAGGGAAGTATGAACATCATCTTCACAGTTTCAGGCTTTTATAGTAATGCTTCAAATACTGTAGCATATTATAAGGAGTAAGTAATGGCATTATTTTCTAAAAAAGATAAATATATTCGGATCAATCCGAATAGGTCAGCCTGGAAGGAGCCTCAGCCAAAACCTGAAGTTCCTGATGAACTATTTTCACAATGCCCAGGTTGTAAACATACCATTTACCAAAAGGATTTAGGTAGTGAGCGTGTCTGCCCGAATTGTGGCTATACCTTCCGTATTTCTGCTAAAGAACGCTTGGCGCTGACAGTGGATCCAGCTAGCTTTGAAGAAATGTTTACAGGAATCGAAACGACAGATCCTTTGAATTTCCCAAATTATAAGAAGAAACTAGCAGCAGTGCGGGAAATGACAGGACTGGATGAAGCTGTCCTGACTGGAACTGCCTTGATTAAAGGTCAAAAAGTTGCGCTTGGGATCATGGATTCCAACTTTATCATGGCTTCAATGGGTTCTGTAGTAGGCGAAAAAATTACTCGTTTATTTGAATTTGCGACAAAAGAAAAATTGCCAGTTGTTCTTTTTACCGCTTCCGGTGGTGCTCGGATGCAAGAAGGAATCGTGAGTTTGATGCAAATGGCAAAAATTTCTGCGGCTGTTCAACGCCATTCCAAAGAAAAATTATTCTATTTGACGGTATTGACAGATCCGACAACTGGTGGGGTGACAGCCTCATTTGCTATGGAAGGTGATATTATCATGGCAGAGAGTCAAGCCTTGGTTGGGTTTGCTGGTCGACGCGTGATCGAATCAACTGTGCGTGAAAAATTGCCTGATGATTTCCAAAAAGCAGAATTTCTACAAGAACATGGATTTGTAGACTTGATCGTGGAGAGAAGTCAAATCCGAGCGACAGTTGGACAATTATTAGCCCTTCATGGAGGTAAACATGAGTAAAATAACACAGATTATTAAAGAAGCACGTGACCAAGGAAGATTGACTGCGCTTGATTTTGCTCAAGGAATTTTTGATGATTTTATCGAATTACATGGAGATCGAAACTTCCGTGATGATGGTGCGGTGATTGGTGGGATTGGACGCTTAGGCGATCAAACGGTTACAGTCGTTGGAATCCAAAAAGGAAAAAATCTTCAAGATAATCTAAAACGTAATTTTGGGCAACCCCATCCAGAAGGCTATCGAAAAGCTTTGCGCCTCATGAAGCAAGCGGAGAAATTTGGTCGTCCAGTTGTGACCTTTATCAATACAGCGGGTGCTTATCCTGGTGTTGGTGCTGAAGAACGAGGACAAGGTGAAGCCATTGCCCGTAACCTCATGGAAATGAGTGATCTAAAAGTTCCAATTATCGCAATTATCATCGGAGAAGGTGGCTCTGGTGGTGCCTTGGCTCTTGCTGTGGCAGATAAGGTCTGGATGCTTGAGAACTCCATCTATGCGGTCTTGAGTCCAGAAGGTTTTGCCTCTATTCTTTGGAAAGATGGAAGTCGTGCCATGGAAGCAGCAGAGTTGATGAAGATTACTTCTCACGAATTGTTAAATATGGAAATTGTCGATAAGGTGATTCCCGAGCATGGATTTTCAAATGGAGAACTACTGGCTCAAGTGAAGAAGGAATTACAGGAAGAGTTAAAGGTTTTACAAGCTTTACCTCTCGAAGAGCTTCTGGAGCAACGCTACCAACGTTTTCGTAAATATTAAAAAACTGAGCTTGCAATTTGCAAGACTCAGTTTTTTTAAACTTTATTTTGGTGCGATGACTTCTGCGCCACCCATGTATGGGCGAAGGACTTCTGGAATGGTCACAGAACCGTCTTCGTTTTGGTAGTTTTCAAGAATAGCAGCGACGGTACGTCCGACAGCTAACCCTGAACCGTTCAAAGTGTGAAGGAGTTTTACCTTGCCATCTGCTTCATCACGGTAGCGGATTTGCGCACGGCGAGCTTGGAAATCTTCTGTATTAGAACAGCTTGAGATTTCACGGTAGGTGTTTTGCGCTGGAATCCATACTTCCAAGTCATAAGTCTTGGCAGCTGAGAAGCCCATGTCTCCCGTTGAGAGAGCTACCACACGGTATGGAAGGTTCAGTTTTTGAAGGATATTTTCAGCATTGACAACCATTTTTTCCAATTCATCATATGATTCTTCTGGTTTAGCAAATTTCACCATTTCAACCTTATGGAATTGGTGCAAACGGATCAATCCACGAGTATCACGACCAGCTGAACCAGCTTCTGAACGGAATGATGGACTCATAGCGGTGAAGTAGATTGGAAGGTCTTTTCCATCAAGAATTTCATCGCGATAGTAGTTTGTCAAAGGAACTTCAGCTGTTGGAATGAGGACATAATTGGTATCGCTAAGTTCAAAAGTATCTTCCTTGAATTTTGGATACTGACCAGTACCAAACATAGAATCATGGTTGACCATGTAAGGAGGGATGACTTCAGTGTAGCCTTCCTTGCCATGTTCGTCCAACATGAAGTTGTAGATAGCGCGTTCTAAGCGAGCCCCAAGTCCTTTGTAGAAGAGGAAACGAGCACCAGTGACTTTAGCCCCGCGTTCCCAGTCAAGGATATCAAGGTCTTCACCTAAATCCCAGTGAGCTTTTGGTTCAAAGCCAAATTCGCGCGGTGTTCCCCAACGACGAACCTCAACATTGTCATCCTCATCTGCTCCAACAGGGACACTATCAGCAGGGATGTTTGGAAGGGTAGTAGTGAATTCAGTTAATTTTGCATCGATTTCAGCCAATTCTGTATCCAATGCTTTGACTTCTGTAGAGAGGGTTTGCATGGCAGCAATCTTATCATCTGCATTTTCCTTGTTGCGTTTAGCTTGTGCGATTTCAGCAGATACAGTGTTACGCTCTGCTTTGAGATTTTCTACTTTGACTAAGATATCTCGACGTTTGGCATCGATTTCTTTCATTTCATTCAAAATAGTTGCATCTACGCCACGTGTTGCCAATTTTTTAGCAACCGTATCAAAGTCTGTACGAATTCGTTTAATATCTAACATAGCTTCTCCTTTAACAAAAAACACACCTGTTAGAGTGTTGGAGTGGCAGAGCCACGGTTCCATCCAACTTCACAGGTGTGCACTTGATTCGATATTGTATTTTAAAGAAACGGTAGAATTTCAATTAAGATTCCTATCTGCTCGCAGCAACCGCAGACTTTCTGAAAGAACCTCTTAACTTACTTATCCGTTTGCGTCTATTATACAAGAAAAGATCCTATTTTGCAAATAGATTTTTAATTTTAGCCGTGATGATTTGGATCAACGTAGGAAGTTTGACAATTTTATCATTTCCTAGATGTTCCCGAGCAATCTTTAAAATTTTTCCAGAGTCTTTTGAAGCAAAGAGAAATTTTGATTCTCTGGTATAGATTTCAAAATGGCGGCTAATTTTACGTCCGGATACATTGGCTCCGATTCGCTCGATTTCTTGCCAGGGAATTTGGATGTAGTCTTCTACATTTGCATCCGCATAAAATTCAAAAGCGGCATTCCCGACTAGGATTTTTCCAACCTTTCCCCCCACTCCAAGGTAAGAAACCCCTGTAGTATGGAATTCAACGGTTTTATTCAATGATTGAGCCATGAGATCCTCCTGTATTGCTGTTCACTCCATTATATCATAATAAAAAGAAGGCCGAAACCTTCTTTTTAGTTGATCTTTGCTTACATCAAGCCAGCAACGTGTGCTAGTACACCGATTACAAAGAGAGCGATGATGATGGTGATTGGAGATACTTTTTTCTTCAACAACCACATACAAGCAAAAGTAAGAAGTAATCCCATCAAACCAGGAATCAATGAATCCAAGTTTTGTTGGAAAGTTGTAACTTTTTCAGGTGTTTGAGATAGGCCTGAACCAACTTGAGCGAAGGCTTCTTGGATACCCTTGTATCCTTCAGGAAGTTTATCCCAGTGGATATAAGCTTTGTCGTCTAATTTGACAGAAGAAACATTGAAGACGAATTTAATAGATACCCAACGTTCTACCAAGACAGCGAGGATGAACATCCCAAGGATAGAAGCCCCTTTAGTGATGTCTTGCAAGATCCCACCAGACATATCTTTGGTAATTTCAGAACCTGCTTTGTAACCAAGTTCTTGCGTGTACCACAAGAAGGCCATACGAATCGCATTCCATGCGATAAAGAAGATGAGTGGGCCAAGGATGTTACCAGACGCAGCAAGTGATGCACCAAGGGCACCAAGGATAGGACGTACTGTAAACCAGAAGACTGGATCTCCGATACCCGCCAAAGGACCCATCATACCAATTTTAACCCCTTGGATGGCAGCATCGTCAATAGCGGCACCGTTTGCTCTTTCTTCTTCAAGAGCAAGCGTTACCCCGATGATAGGAGCGGCAACGTATGGGTGAGTGTTAAAGAATTCCATGTGACGCTCAAGAGCAGCCGCTTGGTCTTCTTTCTTCGTATAAAGTTTTTTGATAGCTGGGATCAATGAGTATGCCCAACCCAAGTTTTGCATCCGTTCATAGTTCCAAGAACCTTGCAAGAAGGTTGAACGCCACCAAACCTTTTGACGATCTGATTTAGATAATTGTAATTTTTCAGTCATGATAGTGTCACACCTTTCTTAATAGTCTTCGAGAATGTCGCCAATTGGATCGTTAGAAGTAGCGGCACCGCCACCTCCATTGCCACCTTTCTTAGAAAGAGTAAGGTAGATCAAGGCAAGGGCAACACCGATTGCTCCAAGAGCGATCAAAGTTAATTGGCTAACGGCTGCAAGAGCAAAACCGATGGCAAAGAATGGCCATACTTCACGGCTCGCCATCATGTTGATAACCATGGCATAACCAACGGCTACAACCATACCACCACCGATTTGCATTCCATCAGAGAGCCATTTTGGCATTTGTTCAAGAGCAGTTTTGACAGTTTCAGCAGGAATCATCAACAAGAGGGCTGCAGGAATGGCGATACGAAGACCTTGAAGAAGAAGGGCCACAAAGTGAGCGCGTTCTACACCTTTGATATCCCCTTTTCTAGCAGCAGCGTCGGCAGTGTGAACCAAACCAACGGAAAGGGTACGGACGATCATGGTCAAGAAAAGACCAGCAACTGCAAGTGGAATAGCGACACCTTGAGCGACAGCGATTCCTTTTGTACTGAAGTCTCCCCCAAGTACCATGATGATGGCAGCAGCGACAGATGCAAGGGCAGCATCGGGTGCAACTGCGGCACCAATGTTTGCCCAGCCAAGTGCAATAAATTGAAGTGAACCACCAAGCATAATGCCAGCAGTCAAATTACCTGTTACCAAACCGATTAAGGTACAAGCAACAAGGGGTTGGTGGAATTGGAATTGGTCAAGGATACCTTCAAGACCTGCTAAGAAGGCAACAACGACCACTAATACCATAGAAATAATAGACATGTTTAAAATCCTTTCGTAAGTAATCGATTATTGAACGTTAGCTTTGTTAATTAAGTCAAACAAATCTTTCTTAGAGTCATTTGGCACTTTACGGACGTCAAATTCTACTCCAAGATCACGCATTTTTTCAAATGTAGCCACGTCATCTTTATCCATTGATAACACATTGTTCACCATGGTTTTACCAGTTGAGTGGGCCATTGAACCAACGTTCAAGGTTTTAATCGGAACACCACCTTCGATGGCGCGAAGAGCATCTTGAGGTGTTTCAAATAAGATCAAAGCATGGGTATTTCCAAAACGTGGATCTTTAGCAACGTCGATCAATTTTTGAATTGGGACAACGTTTGCTTTCACACCATTTGGTGCCGCTTGTTTGATCAATTCCTTACGGAGTTCATCTTTGGCAACAGAATCTGAAGCAACAATGATCCGATCGGCTTTTGAATCAGGTGTCCAAGCAGTTGCGACTTGTCCATGAAGAAGACGTGTATCTAAGCGGGCAAGGTTAATCTTGAGTTTTCCATCTCCGATAACCGTTCCTTCTGGAATAGCAGCTTGGGCTACAGGAGCAGCAGCGGCTGTACTAGCTTCTTCAACAGGATTCAATTCTTCTGGAAGGGCTTTGACACCGTCTTTTGCTTCCTTGATGATGTTTGCAGCGACTTGATCAACGCCGGCATTTGCATCCATCAACCGTTCTGTATAAGCTTGAATCAACATCGGAAGGTTCAATCCTGTGATGATCGCAAATTTACGATCTGGATTTTCTCCCATGACGCGACTTGCTTGGTTAAATGGAGAACCACTCCAAAGGTCAGCCAAAACCAAGACTTCATCTTCTGCATCAAATGCGGCAACAGCTGCATTAAATTTAGCATAGAGATCATCCGGGCCTTCACTTGGCATGAACGTAACCACTTGAACTTTCTCTTGATCCCCAAAGATCATCGAGCCGGATTGGTGGATTCCAGCTGCAAATTCACCGTGGCTAGCAATAATGATACCAATACTCATTATTGACATTCCTCCTTATAAAATTTGTTTGACTTTCAGTTTAAGAAAACTTTAAGCTACTTTATTATAAATCGTTTCCACACTTAAGTCAATTTTTCTATCAAAATCTCGATGTAAAAACATTAATTTATTATATTAAATTATCGTTAGATAGAAAAAGAATGCTCTTGAATGCATTTTGTTTATTACTTGTTGATGCTTAAAAAAACAATAATAGACATGTTTTATAGGATTTTGTTCTTAATGAAAAGATTCCGACAATCAAACGATATTCTCGAAAATAAAAATAAATATATAATAAATTGTAAAATAGAGTGATTGAGAGCACTCAAAAAGACTAGCCCAGTTGGGCTAGTCCTGTAGGTTCAGTTGTTTAGTTTGTAAAGTCAAGTACCATACGTCCTTGAATGGTTCCGGCTTCCATTTCGTCAAAGACTTTGACAGCATCTTCTACTGGACGTTTTTGAACGATAGGGACTACCAAGCCTTCTGCTCCAAATTGGAAAGCTTCTTCCAAGTCTTTACGAGTTCCTACAAGAGAACCAATGACTTGGATACCATCTAATACAGTTTTCACAATGCTGAGGTCCATCATTTCAGAAGGAAGACCAACTGCGACCACGCGGCCACCTGCACGAACAGAATCTACTGCTTGGTTGAAAGCTACTTTAGAAACAGCTGTTACGACAGCAGAGTGAGCTCCACCATTTGTTTTTTCTTTGATCAATCCTGGGACATCATCAACTTCGCGACCGTTGATGACAAAGTCTGCACCAACTTCTTTCGCCAATTCTAGTTTATCATTGTTGATATCGACAGCGATGACATGTGCGTTGAAGACTTTCTTAGCATATTGAACAGCCAAGTTTCCTAGTCCACCAGCTCCATAGATAACGATCCATTGTCCTGGTTCAGCTTTGGCTTCTTTGATGGCTTTGTAAGTTGTAACACCTGCACAGGTAATAGAAGAAGCTTGGGCTGGATCTAATCCTTCAGGTACTTTCACTGCGTAATCTGCAGTAACGATACATTGTTCAGCCATTCCTCCATCAACAGAGTAACCAGCATTTTTTACAGTACGGCAAAGGGTTTCACGACCAGTTGTACAGTATTCACAAGTTCCACATCCTTCGAAGAACCATGCGACACTGACACGATCCCCAACTTTTAGGCTCTTAACATCTGGAGCAACTTCTTTAACAATACCGATTCCTTCGTGTCCAAGAACACGGCCTGGAACTTTACCGAAGTCTCCATGAGCAACGTGCAAGTCAGTGTGGCAGACACCACAGTATTCGATTTGAACAAGAGCTTCCCCTGTTTCCAGTGGACGCATGTCTTTGTTTGCAACGATTTCAACACCAGTACCTTCTGGATTAACAACAACAGCTTTCATTTTGTTCCTCCTTAAGTGAACGAGAAGCGATTTAGCATTTTTTTGAAAACGCTTCTTTAATAACTATGTTAATAATATCACAAACTTATCTATTGAACAATAAAAAAATGGAAAAAAAGAAGGGTATTGATTAACCGATTAAGGATTTGGCGCAGAAAAAGACATGAGGGGATAACTCATGTCTGTTAGTTTTATAAGAATAATTGAATGAGTTGGCGCGCGACACCATCTTCGTTATTTGTGAAATCTGTGACGGAATCCGCGTAAGGGAGAAGGACGGAGCTAGCATTTTTCATGGCGTATCCATGACCAGCGAGAGCTAGCATGTCGGTATCGTTGTGCTCGTCTCCAAAGGCAATTAAATCCTTCTGATCCATATTGAGTTTATCTAGAAGGTAGGTCAGAGCTGATGCTTTGGTCACATTTTTGGGGTTGCATTCCAGAATATTTAAGGGACCACCCCAAGTATTGATAGACAGATTGTAGTCATAATGCCGATTCATTTCATCTGCCAGAGCATATTTGTCTTCCGCTTTCGTTTGAAAGAGGATACAGTTTGGGTCGCTCGTTACCCGCTCGGGATTGAATTGATTTTCTGGTTGGAAAGATTCAATACCGAATAATTTAGGGTCTGCAACGTGCTCATTTGGATCGGTAATAAAGAATTTATTGCGGTATTCGCCTGCTATAAAGTCCGCTTGGATAGTGTCTCGGTTAGCGACCATATCTAGCAGGTATTTTTTATCTAAAGTCAAGCATTGTTCATCCGACCATTTTTTCTCAGGTAGATGCGTAAGGGAGCCGTTAAAATTGATCATTGGAGTATCTAGCTCTAGTTGTTTGTAGTAGGTGTGTGCCATACGATAGGGGCGGCCTGTTGTAATAATGACTTTATGGCCAAGAGCACTAATTTTTTTAATCGTATCAATGGTAAAGTCGCTCAATTTGCTTTCGGAATTTAAGAGGGTGCCGTCTAAATCTAGAGCGATCATCTTTTTATGCATAATTCGGTTCCTTTCGAGAAGAATGAGACCATTATATCAGAAAAATCGGAAAAGCGCTCAAAAATCAAGAAGAGAAGTAGGATTTCTTGAAAGACGAAAGATCTTTTGGTAAAATAGAAATAACGTTCGCAAATTGATTGGGAGCGAGAATGATGAAAAAGGAGTTTATTCTGAAATGGATAAGTTTTTTAAACTTTCAGAACATGGAACCACTGTTCGAACAGAGGTTCTTGCTGGTTTGACAACCTTTTTTGCGATGAGTTATATCCTCTTCGTAAACCCTCAAATGTTGTCACAAACAGGTATGCCAGCTCAAGGAGTCTTCCTTGCAACGATTATTGGATCCGTTGTCGGGACCTTGATGATGGCTTTTTATGCCAATTTACCTTATGCACAAGCACCTGGGATGGGCTTGAATGCCTTCTTTACCTTTACCGTTGTATTTGGTATGGGCTACTCATGGCAGGAAGCTTTGGGAATGGTCTTCATTTGTGGTGTGATCTCATTGATTATCACATTGACAAAAGTTCGGAAGATGATCATCGAATCGATTCCGACTGCTCTTCGCTCTGCTATTTCAGCGGGGATCGGGATTTTCTTGGCCTATGTTGGGATTAAGAATGCAGGATTTTTAAAATTCACGATTGACCCTCATACTTATACAGTGGTCGGGGAAGGAGCAGATAAGGCGAATGCAACGATCTCAGCCAATGCATCTGCTGTTCCTGGATTGGTTGATTTTAACAATCCGGCGGTCCTCTTGGCTCTTGTTGGTCTTGCAATTACTATTTTCTTTGTTGTCAAAGGGATTAAGGGAGGGATCATCCTTTCTATCTTAGTAACGACTGTTCTTGGAATTCTCATCCATGTTGTTGATATCACTAAAATTGACTTTGCAAGTAATCATCTAGGAGCTGCCTTTAATGATTTAGGCACGATCTTTGGTCAAGCTTTGGGATCAAAAGGATTGGGTTCGTTGATTTCCAATACGTCTCGTTTGCCTGAGACCTTAATGGCCATCTTAGCCTTCTCCTTGACGGATATTTTTGATACAATTGGAACTTTAATCGGTACGGGTGAAAAAGTTGGGATTGTTGCGACAAATGGGGAAAACCATCAATCAGCGAAATTAGATAAGGCCCTCTATTCAGACCTAGTAGCGACTTCAGTCGGAGCCATTGCAGGAACTTCAAATGTAACGACTTATGTCGAATCTGCAGCCGGTATTGGAGCTGGTGGACGAACTGGTCTGACAGCCTTGGTTGTAGCGATCTGTTTTGCTATTTCAAGTCTCTTTAGCCCTTTGTTAGCGATTGTACCGACCGCTGCAACAGCACCAATTTTGATTGTTGTTGGGATCATGATGTTGAGTGGCTTGAAAAATATCCATTGGGAAGATATGTCAGAAGCAGTTCCTGCTTTCTTCACCTCTATCTTTATGGGCTTCAGCTACTCGATTACACAAGGGATCGCTGCTGGATTTATCACCTATAGCTTGGTGAAAGTGGTTAAAGGAGAAGCTAAAGAAGTGCACAGCATGATTTGGATTTTAGATGTTCTCTTTATTTTAAACTACGTTAGCATGGCCTTGAATTAGTTTTCAGGGAAATATTCAAAAAGGAATGGGGTGACTCCCATTCTTTTTTGGAAGGATAAACAAAGTGTTCAAACAGGAGTTTATGGGAGAAACTTGCTTTTTTCCCCTAGGATTCCCCGTCACAAGAGGTCTTTACTCGAACATTTTTTAAAAGAAAGAGCAGAATTTAAAAAAGTTTGATATAATAGAGGAATGATTAGTCACAATGAAATGGAGCTGATCGCTCTAGGAAAACAGCTAGGAAAACTCTTAGAAAAGCAAGACGTAATCATCTTATCAGGTGATCTAGGGGCAGGGAAAACGACCTTTACAAAGGGAATTGCAAAGGGGTTAGGGATTGATCAGATGATTAAAAGCCCGACCTATACCATTGTTCGTGAATACGAAGGCCGCTTGCCTTTATACCATTTGGATGTTTACCGGATTGGGAATGATCCAGATTCTATTGATTTAGATGATTTTCTATTTGGAGATGGTGCTACCATTATTGAATGGGGAGAGCTGATTGAGCCGAGTCTCTCGGATGCTTATCTAAAAATTTTTATCCGAAAATTGGAAGAGGGGCGAGAGTTAGCTTTTGAAGCTCATGGAGCGCGTGCAGAGACTTTACTAACATCCTTTGAGCAGGTGGGAAAAACGGATGACTAAGGAAAAGGAAGTGACATTAGAAATTCGGCAAGCTGAAAGTGCAGACGCGGCTCTTGTCGTTGATTTCTTAAATCGAGTCGGGAAAGAGTCAGATTACATGACGCTAGATGAAGCTGGTATTGGCATGTCTCCAGCAGATATGGAGCATTTTCTAACGGTGCAAGAGATGGCGGATAACCGGATTTGCCTCTTGCTATTTCTAGATCAGGAACTGGCGGCTTTGTTAAATATCACTGCAGCTTCTCAACGGTCCATTCAGCATATTGGTGATGTCTTTATTGTGGTTCAAAAAGCTTATTGGAATCAAGGACTTGGACAGATCTTGTTGGAAGAAGGAATTGAGTGGGCGCACTCGACCGGTGTTCTCAGGAAACTAGTCTTGAATGTCCAAGTGCGCAATGAACGAGCGGTTCACCTGTATAAAAAGTTAGGTTTTGAGATCGAAGGTTGCCAAGCTCGTGGAGCTTGTTCAGCTGAAGGAGAATTCTTAGATGTTTACCTTATGGGGAAACTGATAGATTAGAGAGAGATTCTATATGGTTAAAAAAATTATTTTGATGTTTTTGAGCTTATTGACGGTAACAGTGATTGGGATCGGGGCCTATGGCCTTACCATCCTAAACCAAACGACTGGGACTCTCAGTAAGACTTATAAGGGCTTTGGAAATGAGACCAATGTCATTGCAGAAAACAAGCCGATGACCATCCTTTTGATGGGGGTTGATACAGGTAGTGGTTCTCGGGAAGATCCTTGGGCCGGAAATAGTGATACCATGATTTTGGTGACTGTCAATCCTCAAACAAAAGAAACAACCATGACGAGCTTGGAAAGAGATATCCTAACCAATATTACTTCAGATGGCGAAACGGTCCAAGCAAAATTGAATTCGGCTTATGCTCAAGGCGGTGCCAAGTTAGCCATTAAGACCATTCAAGATCTTTTGAATATCCATATTGACCGCTATGTCATGATCAATATGAAGGGATTGGTTCAATTAGTGGATAAGGTTGGTGGTATCACGGTTAACAATCCATTCGACTTCGATATCTCGATCGAGGAAAATGAGCCAGAATATACGGCTAAGATCGCACCAGGACGTCAGGAGATTAATGGGGACCAAGCTCTCGTTTATTCACGCATGCGCTACCAAGACCCAGAAGGAGACTACGGACGTCAAAAACGCCAACGTGAAGTGATCAAAAAGATTGTTGAGAAAGTTTTAAGCCTCAATAGTTTGAGTCACTACAAAGGAATCATTGAGTCTGTTAGTGACAATATGCAAACCAACATAGCGCTTGACAGTAATAGCCTTCTTCAATTGCTAGGATATAAAGATGCCCTTTCAACGATTCATCAGTACCAGCTGAAAGGAGAAGATGCCACCTTAGCAGATGGCGGAAGTTATCAGATTGTCACTTCAAAACATCTCTTGAAAATTCAAAATATCATCCGCAAAGCTTTGGGACTAAAAGAAATCAAAACATTGAAAACCAATGCTTACCTATTAGATGGAGATGAAGAGTTGAAGAATGTTTCTTCTCAAAGTGATACGCCAGCGGCATCATCTGAGGAAGCACCTGTTTACCAAGAGTTTAACCAACTACCAGTTGTACCATCGACCCAGGATACGGGAGTGGTGACGCCTCAAAGTTCTGTTGCACCAGTGACACCAGTTGCTCCAGCAGCTACAGAGTCGAGCAGTGTGACACCTACGGTACCTTCAGAATAAGAAAAAAACGATTGAGTTTTCTCAATCGTTTTTATTTGGTTGCCAGATGTCTTGAATTTCTTTTAGAGAGGCTGTTGCTTGTTGACTAAATAGTTTGGTTTTGTATTGGAAATCCGTTACCAATTCTTGAAGATTGGTTTTTTGGTCTTGGATAATATCCAGATTGCGTTGGATTTTTGCTAGGTTATCTTGAATTCCCTTAACCAAATGGCTGGATTCAGTCACCTCTGTTTTGATTTCTTTGCGGTTTTTTACTAAGTGGTAGCTAATGCTAGCTCCTGTTGCAAACCAAAAGAGATTTTTGAGTTTCATATGGCCTCCTTTTTAACTGTTTTTGATGGTTTCTGCAAGAACTGCTAGTTGTTCAAAATTAGGCTCGTGTTCAGTAAATGAAATGGCAAGCTCATCTTGATCGGAATAGCGAGGGATAATGTGGACATGTGTGTGAAAAACGGTTTGTCCAGAAACTTCTTCCATGTTGCTGATGACATTCATTCCCTTAGCTTGGGTAGCAGCTTCTACTTTTTTTGCAACTTTAGAGACACGTGCAAATAGTTGAGCTGTGGCGGTTTCGTCCATCTCTAAGAGATTGCGAGCGTGTTTTTTTGGAACCACTAACGTATGACCGGGTGTAACCTGAGAGATGTCCAAAAACGCGAGGACTTCCTCGTCCTCATAGACTTTGGAGGAAGGAATGTCGCCAGCTATAATCTTACAAAAAATACAATCGTCAACCATAAATACACCTCATTTAGACTAAATTTTGTTATAATATAAGAACATTATACCAGAAATCGGAGAAAATATGTTAGAAATCAACAAGTTGACAGGGGGCTATGTCAATATCCCTGTCCTGAAAGAGGTGAGTTTTTCAGTTCCGGATGGCCAACTGATTGGTTTGATTGGACTAAATGGAGCTGGGAAGTCAACCACGATTAATGAAATTATTGGTCTCCTGCATCCTTATGCTGGGGAAGTACGGATTGACGGCTTGAGTCTTCCAGAAGCTCCAACTGACTATCGTAAAAAAATCGGCTATATTCCAGAAACCCCTAGCCTATATGAAGAATTAACCCTGAGAGAGCATATCGAGACCGTAGCTATGGCCTATGATTTAGACATGGATCAGGTCATGGTGCGCGTCCATCCTTTGTTGGAACGATTTCGTTTGGCTGAAAAATTAGATTGGTTCCCGACCCAGTTTTCAAAAGGGATGAAGCAAAAGGTCATGATTATTTGCGCCTATGCAGTGGATCCAAGTCTTTATATTGTCGATGAACCCTTTTTGGGATTGGATCCTGTTGCGATTGCAGATTTGATTCAGTTATTGGCAGATGAGAAAGCAAAAGGAAAATCGATTTTGATGAGTACTCACGTTCTGGATTCGGCTGAAAAGATGTGTGATGGTTTTGTGATCCTCCATAAGGGTCAGATCCGAGCAAAAGGGACCTTGGACGAGCTGCGTTCAACTTTTGGGGATGAGAAAGCAAGTCTAAATGATATCTACATGACCTTGACAGAAGAGGAAACAGCATGAAAGAGTTGATGAAAAAACGGCAACAAACGTTTCGAACTCAATGTGTAAAATATAGCCGCTATGTTCTCAATGATCATTTCGTCCTCTTTATGTTGATTTTTATAGGATTTTTGGCGGTTCAATACAGTCAATTCTTGCAAGATCTACCCAAAGATACAAGCCTGATCCGTTGGAGTCTCATGATTGGTTTGCTCCTCTTGGTTCCGATAGGCTCTATTGCGACCTACTTAGAGAAGCCCGATGCTTTATTCCTTTTGGTAAAGGAAGAGGAAGTGAAACGTTATATCAAAGGGCAGGCCAAGAAGTCTTTTGTGTTTTGGTTTTTGATTCAAAGTTTTGTCCTTCTATTATTTGTGCCTCTTCTTCTGGCAACGGGGCTGGATAAACTTGCTATTGTAGCTTATATCCTTGTCTTAGGAGTGGCTAAAGGGGCTGTTTTTAGCTGGAAGGAAGCGCGCTTCTACCAGGATGGAAATTTGAATTGGAACTTGGCCATTGCTCGTGAGAATGCAAGGAAACAATTGATTCTTCGTTTCTTTGCCTTGTTTACAACGGTGAAAGGTATTACTAACAGTGTTAAAAGAAGAGCTTACTTGGATGGTTTCTTAGGGCTTCTTCCCAAAACACATGGCAATACGTGGCTTCACTTATATATGCGCTCCTTCCTACGGAATGGAGATCTTTTCTCTATGACTCTCCGACTCTTGGCTCTTTCCATTCTCGCTATCATCTTTATTCCTCAACCTCTCGTAGTGATTGCCCTTGTAGCCTTGCTCAATTACTTGGTTATTTTTCAATTACTGGGGCTTTACAGTGCTTTTGATTACCAACCCTTGACCCTCCTTTTCCCGATGAAACAGGGTAGTAAAAAGGCAGGGTTGAACAAAACGATTCAGCTGGTCATGGGGATGATAACGGTGATAGAAGGGGGAATTGGCCTGGTCTTTATTTCAGATAAAGTCCTGTTGTTAGGTCTACTGGCTTATACAGTTGCTTTAATCCTACTCTATCTTCCATTTAAGATGGTGCGCTTGGTTGACGAAAATCGTTAAAATTAGTAAAATAGATTGGAAACTTTTTACGGAGGAAAAGATGGACTCGAATGAAAAAGAGCTAAGCCTCACCCCAATTCCTGGGAAGAGTGGGAAGGCCTACATGGGGACCTACCCAGATGGTGGGCGCGTTTTTGTAAAAATGAATACGACCCCAATCCTTGCGGGTCTAGCAAAAGAACAGATTGCTCCTCAATTGTTATGGAGTCGACGTTTGCCAGATGGAAATGTGATGAGTGCCCAAGAATGGTTGAATGGGGAGATTCTCACGCCAAATGGAATGTCAAAAAAACAAGTGGTCAATATTTTAACGAGATTGCACCGTTCTAGACCTTTGATGACCCAATTAAAGAAACTTGGGTATCCTGTGGAATCTCCTTTAGAGTTACTCAATTCTTGGAGTAACCGGTTGCCAATTGCCCTACGTCAGAACCACTACATCCAATCAGTCGTAAAGAATTTACGGAAGACAGTGCCAGCCTTTCGGGAGGATTATGCGACGATCGTCCATGGGGATGTCCGTCATAGTAACTGGATTGAGACAGAGAGCGGCTTGATTTATCTAGTCGATTGGGATTCCGTTCGTTTAACTGACAGGATGTTGGATGTGGCGCATATCTTGAGTCACTATATTCCAGATTCCAATTGGCGCGATTGGTTAGGTTATTATGGTTACAAGTACAACCAAAAGGTGTTTGATAAACTCTATTGGTTTGGTCAATACTCCTTCTTGTGGCAAATTGCTAAATACTATGAAAATAATGATTTAGAAAATGTCAATCGCGAGATCTATGCTCTGCGCAATTTCCGGTTGAAATATGGAAAGGAAATATGAGAGTTAGAAATCGTAAAGGAGCGACAGAATTACTAGAAGCCAATCCACAATATGTGGTCCTAAATCCAGAAGATGCTAAGGGAAAATGGCATGGGATTTTCGGAAATGACCACCCCATCCATATTGAAGTGGGAAGTGGAAAAGGAGCCTTTATTACTGGGATGGCTAAGGCCAATCCAGAGATCAACTACATCGGAATTGATATTCAAAAATCGGTCTTGAGCTATGCTTTAGATAAGGTCTTAGAAGCTGATGTTCCTAACATTAAATTGCTTTGGGTAGATGGGGATAGCTTGACCAACTATTTTGAAGATGGTGAAATTGATCAACTCTATCTGAATTTTTCAGATCCATGGCCAAAGAAACGTCATGAAAAACGTCGCTTGACTTACAAGACCTTCCTAGACACCTTTAAACAAATTCTTCCAGAACATGGGGAGATTCACTTTAAAACAGACAACCGAGGTTTGTTTGAATACAGTTTGGTGAGCTTTTCGCAATATGGAATGACTTTGAAGGGAGTCTGGTTGGACCTTCATGCTAGTGATTTCGAGGGGAATGTCATGACCGAATATGAGAAGAAGTTCTCAAGTAAAGGTCAGGTCATTTACCGTGTAGAAGCACAGTTTTAGCATATTCCTTGCAATCGTTGGGGAATCGTGCTATAATACACTAAATGAATAGAAAAGGAGAGGCGGGGAAATATCTTCGCCTCTTATCTATGAGGAGGTGGCAACCATCGCAACGATTGTTGACTTAGTAACAGAAGTGATTCAGCCAGCTATAAAGGAACCATTTGAATTGGTCGATGTTGAATATGGCAAAATGGGTGGTGACTACGTCTTAAGCATTTTCGTAGACAAACCAGAAGGAATCACACTGAATGATACAGCGGATTTGACAGAAATCATCAGTCCGCTATTGGATCAAATCAAACCAGACCCATTTCCAGAACAGTACTTTTTAGAAGTCACCAGTCCTGGCTTGGAGAGACCTTTGAAAACCAAGGAAGCACTCGAGGGAGCTGTTGGTAAGTACGTCAATATTAGCTTGTACAAGGCTGTTGAAAAGCAAAAGGTCTTTGAGGGGAACCTAATAGGTTTTGAAGAGGATGTTTTGACCATTGAGTATATGGATAAAACACGAAAGAAAACAGTGGATATTCCTTATAACCTTGTGTCCAAAGCAAGGTTGGCTGTAAAATTGTAACAGAATGAAAGAAAGGATGCCTTTATAGAAGAGGCAAGAAAAACATGAGTAAAGAAATGCTAGAAGCCTTCCGCATTTTGGAAGAAGACAAAGGGATCAAAAAAGAAGATATCATCGAAGCAGTCACAGAATCATTGCGTTCAGCTTATCGCCGTCGTTATGGACAATCAGAAAGTGCAGCGATTGAATTCAATGAAAAAACTGGAGATTTCCGTGTTTATACGGTTCGTGAAGTAGTCGATGAGGTCTTTGATAGCCGTTTAGAAATCAGCTTGAAGGATGCCTTGGCCATTAGCTCTGCTTATGAGTTGGGTGACAAGATCAAGTTTGAAGAAGCACCAGCTGAATTTGGTCGCGTAGCAGCTCAATCTGCCAAACAAACCATCATGGAAAAAATGCGGAAGCAAACGCGCACCATAACCTATAATACTTATAAAGAACATGAAAATGAAATCATGAGTGGAACAGTGGAGCGCTTTGACAATCGTTTTATCTATGTCAATCTTGGTTCGATCGAAGCACAATTGTCTAAACAAGACCAAATTCCAGGAGAAGTCTTCCAATCCCATGACCGGATCGAAGTTTTTGTCTACAAGGTAGAAGATAACCCACGTGGCGTCAATGTCTTTGTTAGTCGGAGCCACCCTGAAATGATCAAACGTTTGATGGAACAAGAAATTCCTGAAGTTTATGATGGTACTGTTGAGATTATGAGTGTCGCGCGCGAAGCTGGAGATCGTACAAAAGTTGCGGTTCGTAGCCATAATCCAAACGTAGACGCGATTGGGACGATCGTTGGTCGTGGTGGATCGAACATTAAAAAGATTACCAGCAAATTCCACCCAGCTCGATACGATCAAAAATTAGACCGAATGGTTCCGACAGAAGAAAATATCGATGTGATCGAGTGGGTTCCAGATCCAGCTGAATTTATCTACAATGCGATCGCTCCTGCAGAAGTGGACCAAGTTATTTTTGATGATGAAGATAGCAAGCATGCTCTTGTTGTGGTCCCAGATAACAAATTATCTCTTGCCATCGGTCGTCGTGGTCAAAACGTTCGTTTAGCGGCTCATTTGACTGGTTACCGCATCGATATCAAATCTGCTAGTGAGTTTGAAGAAATGGAAGCAGCTCAAGAAACTTTTGAAGACCAAGTAGAAAGTGGCGAAGAGCAAGTCGATTAAGAGAGGGAGGGAAAATGGTAAAAACAAGAAAAATCCCTTTAAGAAAATCTGTTGTTTCAAATGAAATTATTGATAAGCGCGATTTGCTCCGCATTGTCAAAAATAAAGAAGGACAAGTCTTTATCGATCCAACTGGCAAAGCCAATGGTCGAGGTGCTTATATCAAGCTAGACAATGAAGAAGCGGCACTTGCTAAGAAAAAGAAAGTTTTCAATCGTAGCTTTAATATGGAAGTGGGAGAAGCTTTCTATGATGAATTGATCGCTTATGTAGATCATAAGGTGAAGAGAAGAGAGTTAGGCCTTGAATAAACAAAAGATAAGTAATTTGTTGGGCTTGGCGCAAAGAGCAGGAAAACTCATTTCTGGAGAAGAACTCGTGATCAAAGCAATCCAGGAAGAAAAAGCAAAATTAGTTTTTCTGGCAAATGATGCAGCTAGTAACCTGACAAAAAAGGTGACAGATAAGGGTTACTATTATGAGGTTCAAGTATCTACCGTGTTTTCAACACTAGAATTAAGCACTGCAATTGGACGTGCCCGGAAGGTCGTCGCTGTTGTAGATGCTGGATTTTCAAAGAAAATGAGGTCTCTTATGGAATAGAAGAGGAGGACAGCAATTGTCTAAGAAAAGATTATACGAAATTGCCAAAGAATTGGGCAAGGAAAGTAAGGAAGTCGTCACTCGTGCGAAAGAATTAGGTTTTGACGTCAAGAGTCATGCATCTAGTGTCGATACTGATGTTGCTGAAAAGCTGATCAAGAGCTTTGCAGCGAAAAAAGAAACAGTCGAAAAGAAAGTAGCAGAAGTGGCTGCCAAGACAACGGCTGTCGCAGAGAAAAAAGAAGCAGCGCCTGTCAAAAAAGAAGGAGCAACTGAGACAAAATCAGTAACGCCAGCTGCTAAACCAAAGAGTCGTAACTTTAAAGCGGAACGAGAAGCGCGTGCAAAAGAACAGGCTGAACGTAGGAAACAACAAGACAATCGTCCAAAACGTGATCGCAAAGATAATCAGCGTCATGGTGACAACCGAAATCAACGACCACAAGAGCGAAATGAACAGCGAAATCAAGGTTCTGAGCGTCGTAATAACCGACCAGATCAAAGACGTAGTGCACAACCCCAAGTGGCACCAAAAGTTGATTTCAAAGCGCGTGCAGCAGCACTGAAAGCTGAACAAAATGCTGAATACGCACGTGGAAGTGAAGATCGCTACAAACAACAAGCTGTAAAAGCAGAACAAGAACGTCAACAGCGCCGGAAACGGGTAGAAGTACCAGAAGTGAAAGCACCTGTACAGGAGCCAGCTGTTGAGAACCATACAAAACCAGCTGTTGCTGCTGCTCCAGCTCAAGTCGATACACGTCGTAAGAAACAAGCGCGACCAGATAAGAAACGCGATGATTTTGATCGTGAAGAAGATGGTCCAAGAAAACAACAAAGGAATCGAAATAGTCAAAATCAAGTGAGAAATCAGAGAAATAGTAACTGGAATAACAATAAGAAAAATAAAAAAGGAAAGAACAACCGTAATGATGCTCCAAAACCAGTAACAGAGCGTAAATTCCATGAATTACCAAGTGAATTTGAGTATACGGATGGAATGACGGTTGCCGAAATCGCAAAACGCATCAAGCGTGAACCGGCTGAAATCGTCAAGAAACTCTTTATGATGGGAGTCATGGCGACTCAAAATCAATCGCTGGATGGAGATACGATTGAACTCTTGATGGTGGATTATGGAATTGAAGCCAAGAAAAAGGTTGAAGTGGACAATGCCGATATCGAACGCTTCTTCGTTGAAGATGGTTATTTGAATCCAGATGAGTTGGTAGAGCGTCCACCAGTTGTCACCATCATGGGACACGTTGACCACGGTAAAACTACCCTTTTGGATACCCTTCGTAATTCACGTGTAGCAACAGGTGAAGCGGGAGGAATCACTCAACATATCGGTGCCTACCAAATCGTGGAAAATGGTAAGAAGATTACCTTCTTGGATACACCTGGACACGCAGCCTTTACTTCTATGCGGGCTCGTGGTGCATCTGTTACCGATATTACCATCTTGGTTGTAGCAGCAGATGACGGGGTGATGCCACAGACTATCGAAGCCATCAACCACTCAAAAGCGGCTAATGTTCCAATCATTGTGGCTATTAACAAGATTGATAAACCAGGAGCTAATCCAGAGCGTGTCATCGGTGAATTGGCAGAGCATGGAGTTATGTCAACAGCTTGGGGTGGTGATTCTGAGTTTGTAGAAATCTCAGCTAAGTTCAACCAAAATATCGATGAACTCTTGGAAACGGTCCTTCTTGTGGCTGAAATCCAAGAACTCAAGGCAGATCCAACTGTTCGTGCCATCGGTACCGTTATCGAAGCGCGTTTGGATAAAGGAAAAGGTGCAGTGGCAACCCTCCTTGTTCAACAAGGTACCTTGAATGTTCAAGACCCAATCGTTGTCGGAAATACCTTTGGACGTGTCCGTGCCATGACCAATGACCTTGGACGTCGTGTGAAGGTTGCAGGACCATCTACTCCGGTTTCTATCACTGGTTTGAACGAAGCGCCAATGGCGGGTGACCACTTTGCGGTTTATGAAGATGAAAAATCAGCGCGTGCAGCGGGTGAAGAACGTGCCAAACGTGCTCTGATGAAACAACGTCAAGCAACCAACCGCGTCAGCCTTGAAAATCTCTTTGATACCTTGAAGGCTGGGGAAGTGAAATCCGTTAATGTCATCATTAAAGCCGATGTACAAGGTTCGGTTGAAGCTCTTGCTGCTTCCCTTCAAAAGATTGAAGTAGAAGGTGTGAAAGTGACCATCGTTCACTCAGCAGTTGGTGCGATCAACGAATCAGACGTGACCCTTGCAGAAGCTTCAAATGCCTTCATCATCGGATTTAACGTCCGTCCTACTCCACAAGCACGTCAACAAGCTGAAGCTGACGAGGTGGAAATCCGTCTTCACTCAATCATCTACAAAGTGATTGAAGAAATGGAAGATGCCATGAAGGGTATGTTGGATCCTGAGTTCGAAGAGAAAGTGATCGGGGAAGCAGTTATTCGTGAAACCTTTAAAGTCTCAAAAGTGGGTACCATTGGTGGATTTATGGTCCTTAGTGGTAAGGTTACACGTGATTCCAAAGTCCGTGTCATTCGTGACGGTGTCGTGATCTATGACGGAGCTCTTGCAAGCTTGAAACACTTCAAAGATGATGTCAAAGAGATCACAAATGGTCGTGAAGGTGGATTGATGATTGAAGGCTACAATGATATCAAGACAGACGATACCATTGAAGCCTACATCATGGAAGAAATTAAAAAATAAGAGGCTGACTAGGAAAAAAGAGGAATTTTCTCTGATTTCCTAGTTTTTAAACACAAAGCAGAAAGGAGTTCCTATGGCAAGTCATTTTCGGACAGATCGAGTAGGGATGGAAATCAAGCGTGAAGTCAATGAGATTTTACAAAAGAAAGTCCGTGACCCGCGTGTTCAAGGCGTTACTATTACGGATGTTCAAATGCTAGGTGATTTGTCTATGGCCAAAGTGTATTATTCAATTATGAGTGATTTGGCTTCAGACAATCAAAAGGCTCAGACAGGCCTTGAAAAAGCAACAGGAACCATCAAGCGTGAATTAGGTCGGAATTTGAAACTGTACAAGATTCCGGATCTTACTTTTGTCAAAGACGAGTCTATCGAATACGGTAACAAGATCGATGAGATGTTACGCAATTTGAACAAAGACTAGAGAGGTTGGAAATTTTCCACGCCCAGATTGAAAGACAAAGTCTTCTTAGAAACTTTCCTTAGG
>NZ_KV794417.1:26945-56250 GCF_001808745.1 Streptococcus sp. HMSC057G03 | reverse complement strand
AAGGTCTCAATAATTCCGAGTACCTGAAACTATTAAGTTTCAGGTACTTTTCTCACGACGAAAAGTTTCAGTAGATGATTGAATCACTCTAACGAGTAACATTTCTTTTTATAGAATTTATTAGATTTATAAAAAAGAATAGTTTGTCTACAGTCTCGGGTTGGAAATTTTCCACCCTCTTTTTTTGGCTCTTAAAACGAGGAAAATAAAACAGAAGGAAAAACGGTTTCAAAAAATAATAGAAATTTACAGAAATCTCTTGTGTGATTGGAAATTATCCTTTACAATAGGAGAGGAGTTTTATTTCTGATCTCAAATTTGGAGGAATGAACATGTCGATTAACTGGCAGGAAATTGTATTTAACTTTTTGGGAGGCCTGGGGCTCTTTCTCTATAGTATTAAAACCATGGGAGAAGGCTTGCAACAGGCTGCAGGAGATCGACTTCGATACTATATTGATAAATATACGAGTAATCCCTTTCTAGGGGTTCTAGTAGGGATTGGGATGACTGCCTTGATTCAGTCGAGTTCAGGGGTTACAGTGATTACGGTCGGTCTGGTGAGTGCAGGACTTCTAACCCTCCGTCAAGCTATTGGTATTGTTATGGGGGCCAATATTGGAACGACTATTACCTCCTTTATCATTGGTTTTAAATTAGGAGACTACGCTCTTCCCATGCTCTTTATCGGAGCGGTTTGTCTCTTCTTTACCAAAAATCGTTTGGTTAATAATGTTGGACGAATCGTTTTTGGTGTCGGTGGTATCTTCTTTGCCCTCAACTTGATGAGTGGGGCTATGGAACCTCTTAAAGATTTGCAAGTCTTTCGTGACTATATGGTGCAGTTAAGTAAAAGTCCTATCTTGGGTGTCTTTGTTGGATCAGGCTTAACACTTTTGATTCAGGCCTCTTCTGCAACCATTGGTATCTTGCAAAATCTCTATGCTAGTCATTTGATTGACCTGAAAGGAGCCCTCCCAGTTCTCTTTGGTGATAATATCGGAACGACCATTACAGCTATCATTGCTTCCTTGGGAGCTAATATTGCGGCCAAACGTGTGGCAGGTGCCCATGTAGCCTTTAATGTTATCGGAACCATTATCTGTCTTGTCTTCCTTGTTCCGTTTACCTCTTTGATTCAATGGTTTGAAACGACTCTTCATTTATCCCCAGAAATGACCATAGCCTTTGCTCACGGAACCTTTAATATAACCAATACCATCATCCAGTTCCCATTCATTGGAGCTTTGGCATACTTTGTGACCAAGCTGATTCCTGGTGAGGATGAGGTTGTCAAATATGAACCGCTCTACTTGGATGAAAACTTGATCACCCAAGCGCCTTCGATTGCTCTTGGAAATGCGAAAAAAGAGTTGCTTCATTTAGGTGGATATGCAGACAAAGCTTTTAATCTTTCTTATGATTATATTGTTCATCAAAATGAGAAAACAGCTGAAAAGGGTCATAAGACAGAAGAAGCCATCAATACCATTGATGATGATTTGACTCGCTACCTGATTCGTTTGTCAAGTGAAGCCTTGAGTCCGAGAGAAAGTGAAGTTCTCACCAACATCCTAGATTCCTCACGAGATTTGGAGCGGATTGGAGATCACGCGGAAGCCTTGATCAATCTGACCGATTATTTAATTCGTAAGAAAGTGGTCTTTTCAGAAGCGGCCTTGGCTGAATTGGAAGATATTTACAACCAAACCCATCAATTTGTAGAGGATGCTTTGAAAGCTGTTGAGAACAATGATGTGAGTCTTGCAAACCAACTGGTAGTACGTCACGAGGCAATTGAAAAGTTGGAGAAAAGACTTCGGAAAACCCATATTCGTCGTTTGAACCATGGTGAATGTACACCTCAAGCTGGAGTGAACTTTATTGATATCATTTCTCACTATACACGTGTTGCAGACCATGCCATGAATCTCGCTGAAAAAGTACAAATCGAGCAAATTTAAGGAACGTCAAACAGAGTAAGTAGGAAGCTTACTCTGTTTTTTTGTTGGATTCTATTCAAAAATAGGTCTAGACCATTTACAAATGAAAGTGAAAGCGTTATAATATGTATGAATATAAATGGAACACAGTTCCTACAATGGAAAGGACGATTTTATGTCTACATATATTAAAGCAGATCAATTTTATTATCCACATGGGGTTCGCCGCGGAGGCTATTTGGAGCTTGTTGATGGCAAGTTTGGAAAACATGTGGAAAGCTTACCAGAAGGTGCGGATGTGTTGGATTATTCAGGTTACAGTATTGCGCCTGGCCTCGTAGATACCCATATTCACGGTTTTGGTGGGGTAGATGTGATGGATAATAATATCGAAGGCACTCTCCATACCATGAGTGAAGGTCTCTTGAGTACAGGGGTTACGAGCTTTTTGCCTACGACCTTGACTTCCTCTTACGAACAACTTTTGGCAGTAACGGAAAATATCGGTGCACGATACAAAGAAGCAACAGGAGCTAAGATTCGCGGGATTTATTTTGAAGGACCTTATTTTACAGAAAAATACAAGGGAGCTCAAAACCCATCTTATATGAAGGATCCAAGTATGGAAGAATTCAGGGCTTGGCAAAAAGCTGCCAATGGTCTGTTGAATAAGATTGCCCTTGCTCCCGAGCGTGAAGGGGTAGAAGAATTTGTTCGGACTATTACAGGAGAAGGGGTGACTGTCGCTCTGGGCCACTCCAATGCTACTTTTGAAGAAGCTAAAAAAGCGGTTGATGCAGGTGCGAGTGTCTGGGTGCATGCCTACAATGGTATGCGTGGTTTGACACACCGTGAACTCGGTATGGTTGGTGCTATGTATGAGTTGCCTCATACTACAGCAGAGTTGATCTGTGATGGCCATCACGTGGATCCGCTAGCGTGTGATATCCTGATGAAACAAAAAGGAAAAGAAAATGTTGCCTTGATTACTGACTGTATGACAGCTGGGGGCTTAGAAGACGGGGACTACATGCTTGGGGAATTCCCGGTTGTGGTCGCTGAAGGAACTGCTCGCTTGAAATCAACTGGTAATCTAGCTGGCTCAATCTTGAAATTGAAAGATGGATTAAAAAATGTTGTAGAGTGGGGAATTGCTAACCCTCACGAAGCAGTGATGATGGCCAGCCTCAATCCGGCAAAATCAGTCCATATTGATGATGTTTGTGGTCAAATCCGTGAAGGATATGATGCGGACTTCATCGTGCTTGATCAAAATTTGGATCTGGTTGCGACCTATCTCGATGGGGTCAAACGTTACCAAGCTACCAATTAGATTCAAGAATCGCAGATAGAATACTTCCTCTCTAAGTCATACCTAGAGAGGTTTTTGTTTACCGATGGTAGTGCAATTTTGTGAATGCTGTCTTTTCATGCTATAATGGGAATTGAAATGTGAGGTAGCTTATGAAGGCAATTGATATACGTTTTTTATTGATGGGAATTTTTTTCTTGCTCTATGGGATTGTAAGAAAAAATATCTTTATTGTGATTGTTGGTGGGGCATTTTTACTCTATAGTTTTTATAGCAAGAAGATGGAGCCAACCAAGAAGAATATTTTTAAGCCAGAGCTCAAGCTTCGAGGGCCTAAGAAACCGAAATCGAAGAAAGGAAAGAAAAAATGAACAATTATCGTTTAAATAATGGGGTGGAGATTCCTGTATTAGGATTTGGAACCTGGAAAGCAGCAGATGGAGAAGAAGCCTATCAAGCTGTCTTAGCTGCTTTAAAAGCAGGTTACCGCCATATCGATACAGCTGCGATTTATCAGAATGAAGAGAGTGTGGGTCGGGCCATTAAAGACAGTGGTCTTGCGCGCGAAGACCTGTTTATTACCACCAAACTTTGGAATACTCATCACACCTATGAAGACGCTCAAGCTGCTTTGGAAGAGTCTCTTGAGAAACTAGGCTTGGACTATGTAGATCTTTATTTGATTCATTGGCCAAATCCAAAACCTCTTCGAGAAAATGATGCTTGGAAACAACGAAATGCTGAGGTTTGGCGGGCAATGGAAGATATGCTAGCTGCTGGCAAGGTTCGAGCTATTGGTATTAGCAATTTTCTGCCTCATCATTTGGAAGCCCTCCTTGAAACAGCTCGGGTCATTCCGTCTGTGAACCAAATTCGTCTAGCACCTGGGGTTTACCAAAGCGAAGCCATCGCAGCGAGTCGTAAGCATGGCATTTTACTAGAGGCTTGGGGACCTTTTGGCCAAGGAGAATTGTTCCAAAATGAACAAGTAAAAGAAATGGCTACTAAATATGGAAAGACGGTCGCTCAACTAGCCCTGGCTTGGAGTTTGCAAGAAGGTTTCCTTCCACTGCCAAAATCGGTTACACCTGAGCGGATTGCGAGTAATTTAAATTGCTTTGATTTTGAATTGACGGCAGATGATATGGAACTCCTTCGCCATCTTCCGGTTGAAGCAGGTGCACCAGATCCAGACACCAAAGATTTTTAAGAAAGAATATCTATTCATTAATGAAAACCGAGGACAGTTTCGTTCTCGGTTTTTAAAATCCTTTCAATGATTAAATAATTTTAAAACTCTAATAAAAACAGATGTTCTATAATACCTTCCCATACTAATTTACATTTTTCCGAACGAAAATAAATTAATAGTTAGTAACATTCGTGAATGTTACATTTGTGTTACAATTTGTTTTTTGAATGAATTTTCAGATAATTTTGCGTTATAATAGTTGCTATTAAAATAAAAGGGGAGTTTCTATGAATAGACAAGAACGTTTTTCATTAAGAAAATACAAATTTGGTGTAGCCTCAGTTTTATTAGGGGCTGTTTTGGTATTTGGATCTGCACAAGCGAGTGCTGAAGAACAAGCGGCCAGCCAAACGAGTGCTGGAACACAGCTTGTAGCCACTACTCAACAGGCACCTGCTGAAGAAGAGCATTCACAAGCAACAGAAGCAAGTACAGCAGTTGCTAGTGAGAAAGTAGAAGTTGCAAAAGAAGCAACAGTTGCTGCAAAGACAACGAATGCAACAGAAGCAGCTCTTGTTGAAAAAACAGAAGCTCCTAAAGAGGCAGCTACTGTTCCAGAAACAAAACCGGAAGTAGCGGAAAAACCTGTAGAAAAAGCAACAGCAGTGGCTACTGCGACAAGTTCAGAAACAACGAATCGCCATGAGGCAGCTGAAAAACCTCAAAGCATCGAAAGTGACGAAATTATTACTGTTCCCCAAACCTGGAAGCAAGGTTATAAAGGGGAAGGGATGGTTGTCGCCGTCATCGACTCTGGTTTGGATGTGAACCACGAGGTTCTTCGGATTACCGATCCTTCAAAAGCTAAGTTTAAAAACCAAGGAGAAATAGAAGCTGCTAAGAAAGCAGCAGGAATTGATTATGGTAAATGGTACAACGACAAGGTTGTCTATGCCTATGACTACTTTGATGGTACCGACAATATCAAAGAGGCCGAAAGAGATTCTCATGGGATGCACGTTACAGGGATTGCAACAGGGAATCCTGATAAAGCAGCAGGAAACGGAGAAAAGATCTATGGTGTAGCACCAGAAGCGCAAGTTATGTTTATGCGTGTCTTCTCAGATCGCCAAAAAACAACGGGATCTGCTCTTTATGTAAAAGCAATTGATGATGCTGTAGCTCTTGGTGCAGATACTATCAACATGAGTCTTGGTTCTACGACTGGTTCTACGGTCAATGCGGATTCAGATATTGTGGATGCCATTAAACGGGCGCGCGCTAAAGGCGTATCTGTCTTAATTTCTGCAGGAAATAGCAATAGCTTTGGAAATGGTTACTCAAGACCTTCTGCTGAAAATCCAGATTATGGTTTGGTCGGAAATCCTTCAACAGTAGAGGACTCCATCTCTGTTGCTTCTATCAATAATAATGTTATTACGACAGAAGTGTTTGAAGTCAAAGGCCTTGAAGGCAATGCGGAAGCGGATAACGGTAAGTTTGATTACAGTAAATCTGCTGCAGACGCTGATTTTGAAAAAGGCAAAGAGTACGAATATGTGTCAGTTGGTCTTGGAAAAGAAGATGATTTCAAAGATCTGGATCTTACCGGTAAATTAGCCTTAATCCAACGCGGGGAAATTCCATTCTCAGAAAAGATTGCGAATGCCTTCCATCATGGTGCAGCAGGAGCTTTGGTCTACAATAATGTGGAAGGATCGAACCTTGGAATGGCAATTGAAGGAGATGCGAAAAAGATCCCATCTGTCTTTATTTCAAAACGTTATGGGGAAGCTCTTAAGGCAGGTTCCTACAAAATTGTCTTTAACAATACTATGGCCAACCGTCCATCTCCAGAAGCAGACCAATTGTCTGATTTCTCAAGCTGGGGAGTGACAACCGATGGTCAGTTGAAACCAGATGTCACAGCACCTGGTGGGAATATCTTCTCTTCTTTAAATGACAATACCTACGGGGATATGAGTGGTACTAGTATGGCTTCACCTCACGTGGCAGGTGTCGCCGCCTTGGTCAAAGAATACCTTGTGAAGAACCATCCAGAATTGACTCCTGAACAAGTTTCTGCAACTGTGAAAGCCTTGATTATGTCTACGGCTAAACCACATGTTAACAAAGAAACCGGTGTCTATACGTCTCCACGCCAACAAGGAGCAGGGGTTGTAGACACAGCCGCAGCCGTTTCAACAGACTTGTATGTGACTGGTGAAAACAACTATCCAAGCGTTACTCTTGGTAATGTTGGAGATAGCTTTACCTTTGATGTCACAGTCCACAATATTTCAGATACCGATCGTACCTTGAAAATGTTGGTGAATACTGACACAGATGAAGTGAAGGATGGTAAATTTACCCTACGTCCACGTAAATTAACAGAAACTGCTTGGCCTGAAGTAACCGTGAAAGCACATAGTTCTGAAACAGTTACAGTGAAAGTCGACACAAGTAAATTCACAGAAGAATTAAGCAAAGAAATGCCAAATGGCTATTTCCTTGAAGGATTTGTTCGTTTTGTCGATCCAGCAGATGATGGGGATGTAGTTAGCTTGCCGTTTATGGGATTCAAGGGAGAATTCCAAAACCTTCCAGCTGTTGAAAAACCAATCTATGATTTGGTTCGCGAAGGAAAAGATGGCTTCTACTATCATGTTCCAAAAGATTTGAATATCTCCTCTAGTGCCAATGTTTCTGCGCTTGTTACCCTGCAAAATGACCTTCTCCTCACACAAGGAAAACGAGATGGTCGTCGGATTACAGTTCTTGGTATTGAAGAAAATGCGGAAGGTACACATTCTCTTCAATTAGATGAGAATGGGAATGTTCGCATTGCCATTTCGCCAAATGAAGATGGAAATAAAGACCTCGTTGAATACAAGACAGTCGCTCTTCGAAATATTGAAAACCTTCGTGCAACTGTTTATGCAGCAAGTGATACGGAACATAAAAATCCATTGTGGGAAGGAACTCCATCTGACCATCGTAAGAACTTCTTCAACGGTGACCAAAAGAACCCACGCAGCTACACATTAGCTAATACTACTTGGAATGGTATTGATGCGAATGGGAATGCAGTAGCAGATGGTCTATATGATTATGTCATTCGTTACACACCAATGGTTCCTGGTGCTGAAGAGCAATCAACGACCTTTAAGGTTCAAGTTGATACTCAAAAACCAGTGATCACATCTGGATATATTCGCTTTAAAGATGGGGCACAACAGTTTGTAGCTCGTAAAGCCAAAGATGTTGGAGACGGCGGAATCTTATCTGAAAAACTCGTTTACGTCACACCATTTGATGATAAGGGAACAATGGTCCAAACTAGTGATGATAAGAATGGGACACGTGCCCTTGAAAATTACCATGTCATTAAAGCGAATGCAGATGGTAGTTTCGATCTTCCTGAAAATATCGATAAGAAGAATATCTATTACTACGTAGAGGACTTTGCAGGGAACGTAGACTATGTTTCACTAGCTGATTTAGTTCGGGATCAAAATAGTGGCCGGATTCAAATTGCTGTTCGTGACGCTAAGACGAACAAAGATTTGGATACTATGTATGTTTACCGAATCAAAGATAGTAATGGTCAATATGTGTCAGTTGATAAGACAAAAGATATTAACTTCTTGAACTTTGGTCATTATACTGCAGAAATCTTTACGTATGATCGTACAGAAGTGAAATTTGTCAGCAGCTTGACACAAGAATTTGATTTGACAGAGGATAATAGTTTCCAAACGATCGCTTTCCTTGCCAATACTTTAGAATATGCACCAGTTAGCATCAGCTTTGATCAACCGGTTTCAAAAGCAACTACGATCGTATTAAAAGGGGCAGATGGTGAAAACTTTGTCTTGCCTGCTGAAAAATATGGTAAAAATGGCTTTGGTAAATCTGTAGCAACTGGTCAATATACCTTGGTTGCAACTCTTCCTACAGGCTATGAACTAGCTGAGGAAGCACCAGTGATCTCAGTTGTCGCAGGGCGTAACAACAATTATCGTATTGGAGTAATCTCAAAAGTGAATCTCTTGGTTGCTTTGAACAACCAAGCAGATGTTACAAAGACAGCGCAATACTTCAATGCCAGTGCGGATAAGAAGGAAGCCTATGATCAAGCTTTGCAAGCTGCCCAAGCAGCCTTGACCAACAAGGTTAGTCAAGAGCAAGTCAACCAAGCTCTAGCTAGTCTTGAAGCTGCCAGCCAAGCTTTGGATGGGAAAATTTCAAACGTTGCGGCCTTAAAAGAAGCGATGCAGGCTTACGATGCTACGACTAAAACTGGTCGTTATGCCAATGCCAAAGAAAAAGTACGTCGCGACTACGATCGTGCTTTCCAAACAGTTGCCTTGCTTGCAGTTGATCCAACTGTGAAACAAGAACAAATCAATCAAGCACTTGCTGAGCTTAGCCGTGCGGAAGGAAAATTAAATGGGAAAGCAACTGATTTTTCAAGCCTTGAAAAATACATCAAGGAAGAATTGAAGTTCCAAGAAAAGAATGCTAAATTCATCTATGCTGGAAATGAAGAAAAAGAAGCTTACCTAGCAGCCTTCAAGGATGCACAAACCATCCTTTCAAATCCAGGAGCAAGCCAACAAGATGTGAAAGATGCTTTGACAGCCTTGAAGAATGCCAAGAAAAAACTTCATGGTAAAAAACCAAAAGCTGCGAGACGTCCATAAGAAAAACAACCTTGTTTGTTAGCCTAAAATCCGTATGAAACGATTGTTTCATGCGGATTTTAATTTACAAGTCACTAAAAATCTGCTATAATACTAGTCAAGAAAGAAGGGCTTACGGCGTTTTTCTAGCGAGCTTGGGATAGTGAGAGCCAAGTAGAGCAAAGTAAGCAAGTGGCGCTTTCTCTCAGTAAAAAGCTGAGTAAAGTAAAATAAAATGAAGTAATAAATTAGGGTGGAACCGCGTTTCTGACGCCCCTAGGTCATAGACTTAGGAGCAGAGACACGGTTCTTTTTGTATCCTAAGTCGCAAGAAACTTTATGAATAAGGAGTAAAACATGTCTAAAAAATTGACTTTCCACTGCGTCAGTGGCAGAGAACTCCTTACAGTCGGACTGCCACACGCTCAGCACTAGGGTGCCTGAGCTAGACGCAGTACTAACTCGTCTTGCTTCGTGTAATCGACGAGGCAGACTCGTGTCGCAAGAAATCATTTAAATCAAGGAGTATTTAATGTCTAAGAAATTAACCTTTCAAGAAATTATTTTGACTTTGCAACAATACTGGAATGACCAGGGTTGTATGCTGATGCAGGCTTATGATAATGAAAAAGGTGCGGGAACCATGAGTCCTTACACCTTCCTTCGTGCCATTGGTCCTGAGCCATGGAATGCGGCTTATGTAGAGCCATCACGTCGTCCAGCAGATGGACGTTACGGGGAAAACCCAAACCGTCTTTACCAACACCACCAATTCCAAGTGGTGATGAAACCATCACCATCAAATATTCAAGAACTCTACCTTGAGTCATTGGAAAAATTGGGGATCAATCCTTTGGAACACGATATCCGTTTCGTTGAAGATAACTGGGAAAACCCATCAACTGGTTCAGCTGGTCTTGGTTGGGAAGTTTGGTTGGATGGTATGGAAATCACTCAGTTCACCTACTTCCAACAAGTTGGTGGTTTGGCAACTGGTCCGGTAACTTCTGAGGTCACTTACGGTTTGGAACGTTTGGCTTCTTACATCCAAGAAGTCGATTCTGTTTATGATATTGAGTGGGCTCCCGGCGTTAAGTACGGAGAAATCTTCCTTCAACCAGAATATGAACACTCAAAATACAGCTTTGAAGTTTCTGACCAAGATATGCTTCTTGAAAACTTCGAAAAATTTGAAAAAGAAGCAGGACGTGCTTTGGAATTGGGCCTTGTTCACCCAGCCTATGACTACGTTTTGAAATGTTCGCATACCTTCAACTTGCTTGACGCTCGTGGCGCTGTATCCGTTACAGAACGTGCCGGCTACATTGCCCGTATCCGTAACTTGGCCCGTGTCGTAGCCAAAACCTTCGTCGCAGAACGCAAGAAACTCGGTTACCCACTTCTTGACGAAGCCACACGCGCCAAACTCCTAGCAGAAGAGGAAGAATAAAAAGAGTTACAAGAATGGAAAATGGGCAAACAAAGTGAGCCCGTACGGCTACCCAGAGGCAAGTCGGAGACTTGCTAAAGGGATAGGCACCGCCGTACTGCTTGATGGGGATTTTTGAAACGTTAGGTTCAAAAATCAGTTGGCTAAATCCACTTTGATGAGACTGTTGGAAATCGATGTCAAAGAGACAGAAGATTTCCCTACAGCCTCACAAAGTTAGTTAGCGACGTCCCCGGTACCTAAGGTGCCTATCAAAAAGAAGAATTTTGTAAAGGAAAAAACATGACAAAAAACTTATTAGTAGAACTTGGACTTGAAGAGTTGCCAGCCTACGTTGTCACACCAAGTGAAAAACAACTCGGTGAGAAAATGGCAGCCTTCTTGGATGACAACCGACTTTCATACGAAAGCATTCAAACCTTCTCAACACCACGCCGTTTGGCTGTCCGTGTCATTGGTTTGGCGGATCAACAAACAGATTTGACCGAAGTTTTTAAAGGACCTTCTAAGAAAATCGCCTTGGATGCAGATGGAAACTTCTCAAAAGCGGCCCAAGGATTCGTCCGTGGGAAAGGTTTGACGGTTGACGATATTGAATTCCGCGAAGTCAAAGGGGAAGAGTACGTTTATGTTACAAAACATGAAGCTGGAAAACCAGCTAAAGAAGTTTTGGCTGGCGTTCCAGAAGTGCTTGCTTCATTGATCTTCCCTGTCAGCATGCACTGGGCTAACAACACCTTTGAATACATTCGCCCAGTTCACACCTTGATCGTTCTTTTGGGCGACGAAGCACTCGACCTTGATTTCTTGGATATTAAGTCGGGTCGTGTGAGTCGTGGGCACCGTTTCCTTGGACATGAAGTAGAAATTACCAATGCGGATTCGTATGAAGAAGACCTTCGCACGGTTTACGTGATTGCGGATAGCAAAGAACGTGAAAACATGATTCGTGAGCAAATTAAGGCTATCGAAGCAGAACAAGGTGTTCAAGTTCAAATCGAAGAAGGACTTTTGAACGAAGTCTTGAACTTGGTCGAATATCCAACTGCCTTTATGGGAAGTTTTGACACTAAATATTTGGATGTTCCAGAAGAAGTTTTGGTGACCTCAATGGAAACGCACCAACGGTATTTTGTTGTACGTGACCTTGATGGTAAGCTGAAACCAAACTTCATCTCCGTCCGTAATGGGAACGCTGAGCACTTGGAAAATGTTATCCGAGGAAATGAAAAAGTCTTGGTGGCACGTCTTGAAGATGGTGAATTTTTCTGGCGTGAAGACCAAAAACTTAAGATTGAAGACCTCGTTGCTAAATTGGCCAACGTGACCTTCCATGAAAAAATTGGTTCTCTTTCAGAACACATGGCGCGTGCGGGTGTTATTGCAGCGTCACTAGCTGAGCAAGCTGGTTTGACTGCAGAAGAAACGGCAGCCGTCGCTCGTGCAGCTGAAATCTACAAATTTGACCTCTTGACGGGTATGGTCGGTGAGTTTGATGAATTGCAAGGAATCATGGGTGAAAAATACGCCCTTCTCGCTGGTGAAGATGCTGCGGTTGCGACAGCTATCCGTGAGCACTACCTTCCTGATTCAGCAGACGGAGCCCTTCCAGAGACTAAGGTTGGTGCCATTCTTGCCCTTGCAGATAAATTGGATACCCTTCTTTCCTTCTTCTCAGTTGGCTTGATTCCATCAGGTTCCAATGACCCTTATGCACTTCGTCGTGCAACACAAGGGATTGTTCGTATCTTGGATGCCTTTGGTTGGCACATCCCTATGGATGAGTTGATTGACAGCCTTTACGGACTTTCATTTGATAGCCTTTCCTATGACAATCAAGCAGAAGTGCTCAACTTCATCAAGGCGCGTGTGGACAAGATGATGGGACGCACACCAAAAGATATCAAAGACGCTGTTCTTGCTGGTTCAAACTTTGTCGTGGCTGATATGCTGGAAGCAGCTGAAGCTCTTTCAGAAGCTGCGAAGACCGATGGTTACAAGGCAGCTGTTGAGTCCCTCTCTCGTGCTTTCAACTTGGCAGAAAAAGCAGATGCTTCAGTAGCAGTCGACGCTAGTCTCTTTGAAAATGATCAAGAAAAAGCCCTTGCTAAAGCGATTGAAGATCTTGAATTGACTGGTTCAGCTAGCGACAAATTGGCTCAACTCTTTGCTCTGAGCCCAGTCATTGATGCTTTCTTTGACAATACCATGGTAATGGCAGAAGATGAGGCTGTTAAAAACAACCGTTTGGCCCTTCTTGCAGGCCTTGTAGCGAAAGCTAATGCTGTTGCGGCCTTTAATCAATTGAACACAAAATAATGACCTGATGACAGGTAGAAAGTAGGTTTTATTATGACACCTGAAAAAATCGCTCGGATCAATGAGCTTGCTAAAAAGAAAAAAACAGAAGGTCTGACTCCAGAAGAAGAAGTGGAGCAAGCAAAACTTCGTGAAGAATATATTGAAGGTTATCGTCGCTCCGTTCGTCACCACATCGAAGGGATCAAAATTGTGGATGAAGAAGGAAATGATGTAACCCCTGAGAAACTACGCCAAGTGCAACGCGAAAAAGGTTTGCATGGCCGTAGTCTCGATGACCCTAATTCATAATCAAAAAAGTGCTGGAAGAGACTCCAGCACTCTTTTGTATCTTCAAAATTCAGAATATTCTGGACTAGATTGACCAATTTTTAAAAACATGGTATAGTAGATTGTGTGAAAATTTGAAGTATACTTTTCTGAAAATGTACAGAAAAAGAATTGGAGTAATCATATGTCAAAAAAACATCATCCTGGTGAAGAAACCGAAAATGGGATGGTTCGTGGTCTGCAAAATCGGCATGTTCAGCTGATCGCTATTGCAGGAACCATCGGGACAGGACTCTTTCTTGGAGCCGGTCGTTCCCTTTCTTTGACAGGTCCTTCTATTATTTTAGTCTATATGCTGACTGGCGCCTTCATGTACTTGATGATGCGGGCGATCGGAGAAATGCTCTATATGGACCCTGATCAACACACCTTTATCAACTTTATCACCAAGTATATAGGAAAAGGTTGGGGTTATTTTTCAGGATGGTCCTATTGGGTCTCCTTGGTATTTTTGGGAATGGCAGAGATCACCGCTGTTTCCAACTATGTCCAGCTTTGGTTTCCAAATTGGCCAGCCTGGCAGATTCAAATTATCTTTTTAGCGCTCTTAAGTTGTGTAAACTTGATCGCTGTGAAGGTTTTTGGAGAGGTTGAATTCTGGTTTGGAATGATCAAGATTGTCACTATTTTAGCCTTGATCGCAACAGGAATCTTTATGGTGACGACGAATTTTGAAACACCAGCTGGACACGCTAGCTTAAGTAACATTACCAATGGTTTTCAAATGTTTCCAAATGGTTGGGTCAAGTTCGTCATGGCCTTCCAAATGGTCTTCTTTGCTTACCAAGCAATCGAATTTGTTGGAATTACTACTTCTGAAACCGCTAATCCCCGCCAAGTATTGCCAAAAGCTATTAAAGAAATTCCAATCCGGATTGTAATCTTTTATGTAGGAGCTTTGTTGGCGATTATGGCTATTTTCCCTTGGCAACAGCTTCCTGTCAATAAGTCACCGTTTGTAACGGTCTTTCAGATGGTAGGAATCAAGTGGGCAGCTGGATTGATTAATTTTGTTGTACTGACAGCTGCTGCATCTTCCTTGAATTCCACCCTCTATTCAACAGGGCGTCACTTGTACCAGATTGCAAAAGAAACACCAAACAGCAAAGTGATGAATCGTTTGAAACTGAATAGCTTATCTCGTATGGGGATTCCAAGTCGCGCGATTATTTTTTCTGCGATTGTGGTTGCTGTTTCTGCCTTTATCAATGTCTTGCCAGGTGTCTCAGATGCCTTTGCCTTGATTACGGCCTCTTCTTCTGGTGTCTACATTGCTATTTACATTTTGACTATGCTTGCCCATCTTAAGTACCGTAAATCGAAAGAATTTATGCCAGATGGTTTTGTCATGCCAGCCTATAAAGTGTTGAATCCATTGACCATTGTTTTCTTCCTCTTCGTATTCGTTTGTCTCTTTTTGCAAGAATCAACATACATTGGAGCGATTGGAGCAACCATCTGGATCATTCTTTTTGGGATTTACAGCAATTGGAAACATAGTAAATAAACCGCAAGAGAGTGGGACAGAAATCGGTAATTCGTTAGAATTCGATTTCGTCGTCCCACCTCCGCACAGTTGAGTAGGGCTGTAAAAGCTGATGAAATCAGCGTAGTAGAGCCCACTCAACTACTGCGTCTTGCTCGACAATCCAAAAACAATAAAGATGCTAGGACTTTTGTCCCAGACTCTTTATTATTTCAAAGCTAGTTTGCTTTTTTAAGAAATTTCTTGGAGTGATTAAAAGAAAAACAGAGATGGAAGAAATTATTTTTCTTCCATCTCTGTTTTTTGTCCTTGAATGGCTTTTTTGAACCACCAAAGTGAGCCGACTAGGATCAGGGCAGCAAGCCAAAAAATCCAAGCCTCAATAGTGGTTAGAAAAAAGTAGAGAGCGATAGCATCGACCAATAAAAGTGGGATGAGAATCTGTTTTCTTATTTTCATAAGAATATTGTATCATAAATCCTAGAGGAAACAAGTGAAATCAAGCCTTTCTAGGTATTTTGTAGGATCCGAAAAGGGCAGATAGGATTAGTTAGTGAATTTTCTTTCAGGAGTGCATCTTGGTTCCATTTGTGGTAAAATAGTAAAGATATGAGTAAAGAATTTCATCATGTAACGGTTTTGCTTCATGAAACGATCGATATGCTGGATGTTAAGCCAGATGGGATCTATGTAGACGCCACATTGGGTGGGGCAGGCCACAGCGAATATTTGTTAACAAAATTAAATGAATCGGGCCATCTTTATGCCTTTGACCAAGATCAGCATGCGATTGAGAATGCTAAGATTCGTTTGGCACCTTTCATCGAGAAAGGCATGGTGACCTTCATTAAGGATAACTTTCGTCATTTGAAGGAACGTCTAAACGAATTGGGTGTGACTGAAATTGATGGAATCTGTTATGACCTAGGTGTGTCTAGTCCTCAGTTAGATGAACGGGAACGCGGATTTTCTTACAAGAAAGATGCGCCACTGGACATGCGGATGAATCAAGAAGCTTCCTTGACAGCCTATGAGGTCGTAAATAGCTACGATTACCATGATCTAGTCCGTATTTTTTTCAAATATGGAGAGGACAAATTTTCCAAGCAAATTGCGCGGAAAATTGAGCAAGCACGAGCAATTAAACCGATTGAAACGACGACTGAATTAGCAGAGATTATTAAATCTGCTAAACCAGCTAAGGAGCTCAAGAAAAAGGGCCATCCTGCTAAACAGATTTTCCAAGCCATTCGTATCGAAGTCAATGATGAACTGGGAGCTGCAGATGAATCAATTCAGCAAGCCATGGATTTGTTGGCCCTCGATGGTCGTATTTCTGTGATTACCTTTCATTCGTTAGAGGATCGATTGACCAAACAATTGTTTAAAGAAGCTTCGACAGTTGAGGTTCCAAAGGGGCTTCCCTTTATTCCAGATGATTTGAAACCAAAGATGGAGTTAGTCAACCGGAAACCTATTTTGCCAAGTGATGAAGAGCTTGAGGATAATAATCGATCCCATTCAGCAAAACTACGGGTTGCTCGAAAAATACACAAGTAAGAGGAATTGATATGGCAGCAAGAGATGAGAGAACAAGAACACAGGTACTGCAAGATCGCTTTCGCCGTTTCTCTAGAGTAGAAAAGGCTTTTTATGGGTCGATTGTCCTAACAGCTGTGATTTTAGCCATTAGTATCGTCTTTATGCAGACACGAATTTTACAAGTACAGAGTGAGTTGACTGATTTGAATACGGAACTAGAAGCCAAAAAGACGGAATTGGCAGATGTTCGTCAAGAGGTCAATGAATTAACACGTTATGACCGCTTATCACAGTTGGCTAGCTCCCAAGGAATGAAGCTGCAAAAAGAAAATCGAAAAACAGTGAGTGCAAGTAGTGATGAATAAATTTAAAAAATTTTTAATCAGGTATTCGATAAAGAAACGTCGCTTGCCGGATCAGAATCGAAAACAAGTTGGGAAAAATCTCAGTGTACTGGCGATTTTCCTCTTTTTTCTCTTTCTGATTAATTTTGCAATGATTATTGGGACTGACAAAAAATTCGGTGTGACCTTATCGGATCAAGCAAAAAAAGTCCATGAGGAGACGGTTATTGTTCCTGCAAAACGTGGAACGATCTATGACCGAAATGGAGCAGTAATTGCTGAAGATGCGACGACCTATAACGTTTATGCTGTTATTGATAAAAAGTACAAATCAGCAACCGGAAAAATCCTCTATGTAGAAGAGAGCCAATTTAAAAAAGTAGCAGAAATCTTTAAGCAGTACTTAGGGATGGATGAGGATTACGTCATTCAACAGTTGTCGCAAAAGAAATTGAAACAAGTTTCTTTTGGATCGAACGGAAACGGCATTACTTATAGTAATATGACAGCTATCCGTGAGGCCATGGAAGCAGCGAAGATTGAAGGGGTTGCCTTTACAACTAGTCCAAATCGAAGCTATAAAAATGGAGTTTTTGCCTCTCAATTTATAGGGCAGGCCTCTCTTCAAGAAGATAAAGAGGGGAATAAAACCTTGAAGGGGCAATCAGGAATGGAGAAATCCCTCGATCGTATTCTCGCTGGTCAAAATGGGGTTATCACCTATGACAAAGACCGAAACGGGAATATCGTTCCTGGTTCAGATAAGGTTTCTGTCAAAACAGAAGATGGGAAGGATGTATACACAACCCTTTCTGCGGAACTTCAAACCTATCTCGAAACCCGAATGGATGTTTTCCAAGAAAAAGTAAAAGGAAAGTATGTTAGTGCGACTCTTGTGAGTGCAAAAACTGGAGAAATCCTGGCGACAACGCAACGTCCATCCTATAATGCGGATACCAAACAAGGGTTGGATCTGAAAAACTTGAAAACCTGGAATACCATCCTTTATCAAGGTCAATATGAACCGGGTTCAACGATGAAGGTCATGTTATTAGCTTCGGCGATTGATCATGGAACCTTCCCAGCCTATAATGAAGTATACTACAGTAACGAACTACAAGTAAAAGATGCGACGATTCGTGACTGGGATGTCAATATGGGCTTGATGGATGGACGCTATATGAACATTGCTCAGGGCTTTGCCTATTCTAGTAATATTGGGATGACCAAGCTAGAGCAGAAGATGGGAAATAACGTCTGGATGAATTACCTCCACCGCTTCAAATTTGGTCTCTCTACCCGTTTTGGCATGGGCGATGAGAGTTTTGGAAGCCTTCCGGGTGATAACTATGTTACTCAAGCTATGTCTGCCTTTGGACAAGGGATATCTGTCACCCAAACGCAGATGTTGCGGGCCTTTAGTGCCATCGCTAATGATGGGCAAATGTTGGAGCCGAAGTTTATTAGTGCTATTTACGATAAAAAATCAGACACAGCCCGCAAATCAAAAAAAGAAGTTGTTGGAAAACCAGTTTCAGGATCAGCTGCACAACAGACACGGAACTATATGATCACCGTCGGAACAGATCCAGAGTATGGAACCTTGTACAGTGATGGACCCATCATTCAGGTACCCGGTCAAAACGTTGCGGTGAAATCAGGGACTGCCCAAATGGCGACAGATCAAGGATACTTGCAAGGAGAAAATGATTATATCAACTCGGTTGTAGCCATGACACCTGCAGAAGATCCTGAATTCATTATGTATGTGACGGTCCAACAACCAGAAGTGAAATTCTCAGCGACCAGCTGGGAAGAGCTGGTTAATCCTATTTTGGAAGATGCAGTTGCTTTAAAAGACGAATTGCATTTGACATCAGAGGCACCAACGTTGGATGATGTGACCAAAGAAACGACCTACAAAATCCCTTCAGTAGAAACTCTCTCTAAGGAGTTGAATCTGAAACAAAATCTGAGCCCAGGTGCTTATTCAGAGGAATTGCGTCGCAATTTGGTGCAACCAATTGTCCTAGGAACTGGGAAAAATATCCGCAAGATGTCTGTGGATGTAGGCTCTAAAGTCAAAGCCAATCAGCAAGTATTGTTATTGACAGAAGACTTTGATGCGGTTCCGGATATGTATGGTTGGACAAAGAAAAATGCGGACATCTTTGGAGAATGGACTGGAATTGAGATTACCTATAAAGGTAGTGGAAAGAAAGTAACCAAACAAAGTGTCAAAATGAACACCTCACTCAATAAAACTAAAAAGATTACGTTAACATTAGGAGACTAAGATGTATATTGCTACGATCCTTGTATCGTTTCTATTAACAGTGGCTGCTATTCCAGCCTTTATTCGATTTTACCATCGTGCTCATATTTCCGGGCAACAAATGCACGAAGATGTGAAACAACACAAAGCGAAAGCTGGCACTCCGACAATGGGTGGAGTTGTATTTCTCATTACAGCCGTTCTAGTTAGTTTTGTCGTTACCGTATTGACTGGAAATTTCACGCGCCCTGTTCAACTGATTCTATTTATCTTGATTCTATATGGAATTGTTGGATTTTTGGATGACTTTTTAAAAGTCTTTCGTAAGATTAATGAAGGTCTCAATCCAAAACAAAAATTGGCCCTTCAACTTGTTGGTGGAATCATCTTCTATATTTTTTCTGAACGCCACGGTGCAGGAAGCCTTTTAAATGTCTTTGGTTACGATCTTTACTTGGGCCATTTCTACATTCTCTTTGCTTTATTTTGGTTGGTTGGTTTCTCAAATGCTGTCAATTTGACAGATGGGATCGATGGATTAGCCAGCATCTCCGTTGCCATTAGCCTGAGTGCCTATTCCTTTATTGCCTATATGCAAGGGAAATGGGACATTCTCTTTGTCACCTTGAGTATGATTGGGGCCTTGCTAGGATTCTTTGTCTTCAACCACAAGCCGGCTAAAATCTTTATGGGAGATGTCGGTAGTCTAGCTCTTGGAGGGATGCTTGCAGCCTTGTCAATGGCTTTGCATGTCGAGTGGACGCTGCTCTTGATTGGTCTGGTCTATGTCATTGAAACAGGTTCAGTGATGCTACAAGTGACCTATTTCAAATGGACCAAGAAACGTTACGGGGAAGGACGTCGGATTTTCCGAATGACTCCTTTCCACCATCATTTAGAACTGGGTGGCCTTTCTGGCAATGGGCAAAACTGGTCAGAATGGAAAGTGGATGCCTTTATGTGGAGCATTGCCTTGGTGACAAGTGTCGTGACTCTAGTCCTTCTCTACCTATAAAACGACGATGGGCAAGCCCACCGTTTTTTTGCTGACTCAGAGAGACTTCGCTGGTTAGGAAAAATGACCCATAAGAGAGGCAAGAAGACAGCTTTTCTGATATAATAATAGAGATCATGAAAGGAACTGAGAAAATGAAATTTACAGAGTTTAATTTTAAGCCCTATATTCAAGAGGCACTGAAAGAAATCAATTTTAGAGAAGCAACCGAAGTACAGGAAAAACTAATTCCGATTGTCCTAGCTGGAAATGATTTGGTAGGAGAGTCAAAGACAGGTTCTGGGAAAACCCATACTTTCCTCTTGCCGATTTTTCAAACCTTAAATGAAGACAGCCAACAAGTAGAAGCGGTCATCACGGCTCCTAGTCGGGAGTTGGCGACGCAAATTTACCAAGCTGCTCGTCAAATCGCTAGTCATTCTGAAAAAGAGATTCGGATTGTAAATTATGTTGGAGGAACGGATAAAAGCCGTCAGATTGAAAAACTGCAGGTCAAACAACCACATATCGTGATTGGAACTCCAGGCCGGATTTATGATCTGGTTGCATCGGGTGATCTGGCTATTCATAAGGCCCATACTTTTGTGGTGGATGAGGCAGATATGACACTGGACATGGGATTCTTGTCTACTGTGGATAAGATTGCTTCAAGTCTTCCGCAACAACTGCAATTTTTAGTTTTTTCAGCCACCATTCCGCAAAAATTGCAGCCTTTCTTGAAAAAATATCTCTCAAACCCAGTCATGGAGCAAATTAAGACTAAGACGGTGATTTCAGATACCATCGATAATTGGCTGGTTTCCACCAAGGGTCGGGATAAAAATGAGCAAATTTACCAATTGACCAAGACCTTGCAACCTTATTTGGCCATGATTTTCGTTAATACCAAAACGAGAGCAGATGATCTCCATGCCTATTTGGTGGCTCAGGGATTGAAAGTGGCAAAGATTCACGGAGATATCCCACCACGTGAACGGAAACGGATCATGAATCAGGTTAAAAATCTTGATTTTGAGTATATTGTGGCCACAGATTTAGCGGCTCGTGGAATTGATATCGAAGGGGTGAGTCATGTCATCAACGATGCTATTCCACAAGATCTTTCTTTCTTTGTCCACCGTGTCGGTCGGACAGGGCGCAATGGTCTACCAGGTGTCGCTATTACTCTTTATCAACCGAGTGATGATTCAGATATCCGTGAACTAGAAAAAATGGGAATTCGTTTCGTACCGAAAGTGTTGAAAAATGGGGTTATTGAAGATACTTATGATCGGGATAGACGGGCCAATCGTGAGAAAAAGCAAGAGAAACTCGATATCGAAATGATTGGTCTGGTGAAGAAGAAAAAGAAAAAAATCAAACCAGGCTACAAGAAAAAAATCAAATGGGCAGTTGATGAAAAGAGGAGAAAAGCTAAGCGAGCTGAAAACCGTGCGCGTGGTCGGGCGGAACGAAAGGACAAACGTCAAACTTTCTAACCCCTTCTTTCACATGTTCAGAAGAAAACATAGATTTTCTTTATGAACTCCATAAAGAAAATCTATTAGGAACTTGTCTAAAATTATGATAGACTAAATTTGAGTAGTCTATCATTTTTCTATTTCTGTAGCAATTTTTGGAATTCCGATAGTGAATGTGATAGAATGTTTATGTTCGAGAAAGGAAGTAACAAAAATGTTTACAACTAATCTTTTAGCTGCCAACTGGTATGCTGACTTTTTAAAACACGTTCCAGATAGCAAGCTGTTTAGTTTGAGAGCCGTATTGGATGCATTTCCGGCAGTCATTGGGAAATTGCCTGTGACGATTTTATTAGCCCTAGGAGGCGCATTTTTTGGGATTATTTTTGCCATGATTTTTGCTCTGGTCAAAATTAATCGTGTACGAATTCTTTACCCGATTCAAGCTGTTTTTGTCAGTTTTTTGCGGGGGACTCCTTTGTTGGTTCAGTTGATGTTGACCTATTATGGGATTCCTCTTATTTTAAAAGCGATCAATCAGTCTTATGGAACAGCTTTTAATATTAATGCCATTCCAGCTGAGTTATTTGCAATTGTGGCTCTTGCCTTTAATGAGGCGGCTTATGCGAGTGAGACCATCCGGGCAGCCATTTTATCAGTGGATCCTGGTGAAATTGAGGCAGCGCGTAGTCTTGGAATGACCAACCGTCAAGTTTATCGCCGGATTATTATTCCCAATGCAGCAGTCGTTGCAACTCCTACTTTAATCAACTCTCTCATTGGCTTGACCAAGGGGACCTCGCTAGCCTTTAGTGCCAGTGTAGTTGAAATTTTTGCCCAAGCACGGATTATTGGGGGGAGCGATTTGAAGTACTTTGAACGCTTTATCACGGTATCGATTGTTTACTGGATTGTGAACATTCTCATTGAAATACTAGGCCGTCACATTGAACGTCGACTGGATATTGAGACTCCCGTAGCAATTGATTTACCAGATCAGGAGGTCCGGATCTAATGATTTATATTTCAGAATTATCAAAGACATTTTCAGGTCAAAAGGTTTTAAATAATCTAAGTTTGGAAATTCAAAAAGGGGAAGTCGTGGCCTTAATCGGGTCTTCGGGAGCTGGTAAATCAACCTTCTTACGCAGTTTAAACTATTTGGAAGCTCCAGACAGTGGTAGAATTAAGATTGATGATTTCGAGGTTGATTTTGAGCACATTACCCAAGATCAAATCTTGACCTTAAGAAGAAAATTGGCCATGGTGTTCCAACAGTTTAATTTGTTTGGTAGAAAAACAGCTCTTGAAAATGTGAAAGAAGGGCTCATTGTTGTGAAGGGCTTATCCGACCAAGAAGCAACGAAAATTGCTCGAGAAGAACTGGCAAAAGTCGGCTTATCGGATCGTGAAAATCACTATCCTCGTCACCTCTCAGGTGGACAAAAACAACGGGTGGCTTTGGCCCGTGCCTTGGCCATGAAACCAGAGGTTCTTTTGCTGGATGAACCGACTTCGGCCTTGGATCCAGAATTGGTTGGAGAAGTTGAAAAATCCATTGCCAATGCAGCAAAATCAGGACAAACCATGGTACTGGTCAGCCATGATATGTCTTTTGTAGCGCAAGTAGCAGATAAGGTCCTATTTTTGGATAAAGGACGGATTATTGAATCTGGAACACCAGAGGAAATCATGCAACATCCAAAAGAAGAACGGACAAAAGAATTCTTTGCTAGTTACAAACGGACCTATGTTTGATATAATAGAGGAGAGGTAAGACTCAGCTGGCGATGCTAGCTGGGTTTGTTTTCTGAAAATGTAAAAATATTTGGAGTCGTGATGTTAAATAAATTATTGTCCTTATATTTACAAAGTTTAGTGACGACAACGATTTTAGTTGGGATCGCTTCTTGTATTTGGATTGGCTACCGTGCCCTTAAGAAGAAAGATAAAACAGCCAAGCAACGACAAGCCCATTTGTATGATATCCTCTTAATTGATATCATGACGATTCCTATTTTAACCTTTGCGGTCATAGGGATTTTGTTTATCTTTCAAGCACGATAATTGCAAAAAGACCGTGTTAGAATTATAATGGTTACAACAAAACAGAAAGAGGTTGAGTATGTTTGATACAGTGATTATTGGAGCAGGTCCTGCAGGGATGACTGCTGCCCTTTATGCAGCACGAAGCAATTTAAAGGTCGCATTGATTGAGAGAGGAATTCCAGGCGGTCAAATGAACAATACGTCTGACATTGAAAACTATCCTGGCTATGCGAATATTAGTGGCCCAGACTTGGCTGAAAAAATGTTTGAGCCTTTAGAAAATCTTGGTGTGGAACATTTGTTTGGTCAGGTAGAGCGCATCGAAGACCTCGGAGCAACCAAAAAGATTGTCACAGATGATGGGGAATTTGAAGCTAAAACCGTGGTGATTGCAACAGGGTCTAACCACCGTTTATTAAATGTCCCTGGTGAAGAGGAGCTGAATAGTAGAGGGGTTTCCTACTGTGCTGTTTGTGATGGTGCTTTCTTTAGAGACGAGGATCTCTTGGTCGTTGGTGGTGGCGATTCTGCGGTAGAAGAAGCTGTCTTTTTGACTCAGTTTGCAAAAACAGTGACCATTGCCCATCGTCGTGATCAGTTGCGTGCCCAAAAAGTTCTTCAAGACCGTGCCTTTGCCAATGATAAAATTCACTTTGCTTGGAATACGGTTGTTGAAGAAATTAAGGGGGAACCAAAAGTAACGTCTGTCCTTTTAAAAGATGTGAAGACAGGAGAGGTTAGAGAGCAGGCCTTTGGTGGTGTCTTTATCTATGTCGGTTTAGATCCTGTCAGTGATTTTGCGACGGAACTTGGTATTTTAGATGAAAATGGCTGGGTGGTGACGGATGATCATATGAGAACCACAGTCCCAGGTATTTTTGCGGTTGGCGATGTTCGTCAAAAAGATTTGCGTCAAGTGACGACAGCCGTCGGAGACGGTGCGATTGCTGGCCAAGAAGTTTATAAATATATCACAGAAAACTTTTAATCCAAAAAATCTGAGCTTCCTGTCTCAGATTTTTTTCATGCTTTCCTTTCAGTATTCAATAGAGCTGAAATGTGCTATAATGGTACTAATTTTATGGTAGGAATTCATAGAACAAATCAATAAAAAAGAGGTATACATATGTATCCAGATGACAGTTTAACTTTGCATACTGATTTATACCAAATCAACATGATGCAAGTCTATTTTGATCAAGGTATCCACAATAAACATGCCGTATTTGAAGTGTATTTTCGTCAACAGCCTTTTAAAAACGGTTACGCTGTATTTGCCGGCTTAGAGAGAATTGTGAAATACTTGGAAAACTTGAGTTTTTCTGAGAGCGATATTGCCTATTTAGAGTCACTTGGTTATCATGGGGCCTTCTTGGAATATCTTCGTGATCTCAAGTTAGAATTGACGGTACGTTCTGCTCAAGAAGGAGATTTAGTCTTTGCGAATGAACCAATTGTTCAGGTAGAAGGTCCTTTGGCTCAGTGTCAATTAGTTGAAACAGCTCTCTTGAATATCGTCAACTTTCAAACCTTGATTGCAACAAAAGCTGCTCGTATTCGTTCGGTCATTGAAGATGAGCCTTTGATGGAATTTGGAACACGTCGTGCGCAAGAAATGGATGCTGCCATTTGGGGAACTCGTGCGGCAGTCATCGGAGGGGCCAATGGAACTAGTAATGTTCGGGCAGGAAAACTCTTTGGAATCCCAGTTTTAGGAACCCATGCCCATTCTCTTGTACAGGTATATGGAAATGACTACCAGGCCTTTAGGGCTTATGCGGAAACCCATAAAGATTGTGTCTTCCTCGTCGATACCTATGATACCCTGCGTATTGGGGTCCCTGCTGCTATTCAGGTAGCGCGTGAAATGGGAGATAAGATCAATTTCCTAGGCGTCCGGATTGACTCAGGAGATATTGCCTATATTTCTAAAAAGGTTCGCCAGCAATTAGATGAGGCTGGGTTTACAAATGCTAAAATCTACGCTTCTAATGACTTGGATGAAAATACTATCCTCAACTTAAAAATGCAAAAAGCAAAAATTGATGTTTGGGGTGTAGGAACCAAGTTAATTACAGCTTACGATCAACCAGCGCTTGGAGCGGTATACAAAATTGTCTCTGTTGAAAACGAAGCAGGAGAGATGATCAATACCATCAAGCTTTCCAATAATGCAGAGAAAGTTTCTACACCAGGTAAAAAGCAAGTCTGGCGGATTACCAGCCGTGAAAAAGGTAAGTCAGAAGGGGACTACATCACTTACGATGGAGTAGATGTTTCACAACTGACAGAACTTAAAATGTTCCATCCAACTTATACCTACATTAATAAAACAGTCCGAAACTTTGAGGCGATTCCTCTTTTAGTGGATATTTTTAAAGAGGGTCAATTGGTTTATCAACTGCCAACATTATCAGAAATTCAAGAATATGCTCGTAAAAATTACGATCAATTATGGGATGAATACAAGCGCGTCCTCAATCCACAGCATTACCCAGTTGACTTGGCCAAAGATATTTGGCAGGATAAGATGGATCTGATCGAGGAAATGCGTAACAAGGCCAATGGAGAAGGAGAAGCAAAATGAGTTTGCAAGAAGAGATTATCCAACAATTGGGTGTCAAGCCAATTATTGATCCTCAGGAAGAGATTCGCCGCTCGGTTGATTTCTTAAAAAGATATCTAAAAAAACATCCCTTCTTGAAAACATTTGTATTAGGGATCTCAGGAGGACAAGATTCAACGCTTGCTGGACGATTAGCTCAATTAGCCATGGAAGAAATGCGCGCAGAAACAGGAGATGCCTCCTATCAATTTATTGCCGTTCGTCTTCCTTATGGGGTACAGGCAGATGAAGCAGATGCACAAAAAGCTTTGGCCTTTATCCAGCCGGATGTTAGCCTGGTTGTGAATATCAAGGAGTCTGCTGACGAAATGGTACGAGCAGTAGAGGCGACTGGAACAGAGGTTTCTGATTTTAACAAAGGCAATATTAAGGCTCGCAGTCGTATGATTGCTCAATATGCTCTAGCTGGAGCACGTAGCGGAGCGGTGATTGGGACGGATCATGCTGCAGAAAATATTACTGGCTTCTTTACAAAGTTTGGAGATGGTGGTGCAGATATTTTGCCCCTTTTCCGTTTGAATAAACGCCAAGGAAAACAATTGCTTAAGGCCTTAGGAGCCGATCCTGTTCTTTATGAGAAAATCCCAACAGCAGATTTGGAAGAAGAAAAACCAGGAATAGCAGATGAAGTAGCGCTGGGTGTCACCTATAATGAAATCGATGATTACCTAGAAGGCAAACAAGTGAACCCAGAAGCTCAAGCCACTATTGAAAAATGGTGGTATAAAGGCCAACACAAACGCCACTTGCCAATCACAGTATTTGATCATTTTTGGGAGTAAAAAGGTCCAGTGGACCTTTTTAGCCCGAGTCTTAAAATAGGAGAACGAGGTAGAAATCGGTAACTCGTAGAGTTCGATTTCGTAGTCTCACCCCCGCAAGGCTGTCTAGATTTGAAAGGTGCTCAAAGAGCTCCGTTCAAATCAGCCAGCTACTGAGTCAATGTATCATTGAAAAGCTCATGGATGAGGTGGAGACAAATAGAATTTTTCTATTAATACTAGACAGAAAGCGGTAATTCGTAGAGTTCGATTTCGTAGTCTTCTCACCATACAATATTGTGAAAAGCATCAAAAAGAAGGGCGATTTCATCCGTCCTTTTCTTCTAGATTAAAGTAACCAACTTGCAACGTTCAAGTTGCATGAAAAAATGAAGGGAGACAATCTATGAATCATCTTGGAAGTCTTGTCATAGAGACAGAGCATTTATACTTGAGGCCTTTCGTTTTGGAAGATGCACCAGCGATGTTTGAAAATTGGGCTTCGGATCCTGAAACCCTGAAATATGTCACTTGGGATGCCCATGCATCTACTGAGAGAACCAGAGAATCGATCAAAAGATGGATCGAACAGTATCGTAAACCAGATACTTATAAATGGGCGCTTTGTTTGAAAACATCACTGGATCAGGTAATTGGAGATATTAGTGTGGTTTCTCAAGACCAGGAAAGTCAATCATGCGAGCTAGGTTATATCCTTGGCAAGAAATTCTGGGGGCGGGGATTCATGACAGAAGCCGTCATAGCTGTTTTGGATTTCTTATTGAACAAAGTCGGATTTAAAGAAATCAAAGCCACTTATGTCAGTTTAAATCCTGCTTCAGGGAAAGTCATGGAAAAGGCAGGAATGCAGTATGTAGAAACCATCCCTCATGCCATTCAACGCAAAGGATATTGCGGGGATAAAATCATCTATTCTAAACAGAATCCCTCTCTATAGGGTGATTTTTACTTGAAGATTCTGCTCAAAGGATTATAATAGTAAATAATGAAAAAAGGAGATTGCTATGTCAGAATTAACGAAAGAATTTACAGACCAGCTCTATGCTAATTATGAAGCAAATGTGAAATATGCGGCTCTTGAAAATGCTGTTACCCACAATGGGATCCATGCATCGCTTGAAACGCGCAAGAGTGCAGTAGAAAATACACCAGTTTTTTCACTTGATTTGACCAAGGATAAGGTGACAAACCAAAAAGCATCTGGACGTTGTTGGATGTTTGCGGCTTTAAATACCTTCCGTCACAAGATGATTTCAAGCTTCCAATTGGAGGATTTTGAATTGTCTCAAGCACATACTTTCTTTTGGGATAAGTATGAAAAATCAAACTGGTTTTTGGAGCAAGTGATTGCTACAGCAGATCAAGAATTGACCAGCCGTAAGGTGGCTTTTCTCCTACAAACCCCACAACAAGATGGTGGTCAATGGGATATGGTGGTATCCCTCTTTGAGAAATACGGAGTGGTTCCAAAATCAGTTTATCCGGAATCGATTTCTTCAAGTAATAGCCGGGAATTGAACACCTACCTCAATAAACTCTTGCGTCAAGATGCGCAAATCTTGCGTGACTTGATTCACTCAGGCGCAGATAGTGAGGCAGTTGCGAGCAAGAAACAAGCGTTGTTGCAAGAAATCTTTAACTTCTTGGCTATGTCTTTAGGATTGCCTCCGCGTGAATTTGACTTTTCATACCGTGATAAGGACAACCAATTCCATAGCGAAAGTGGCTTAACTCCACAAAGCTTCTACAAAAAATATGTAGACCTTCAATTAGACGATTACGTCTCCATTATCAATGCCCCAACTACAGATAAGCCATATGGAAAATCTTACACCGTAGATATGCTGGGCAATGTGGTTGGTAGCCGTCCAGTCCGCTACCTAAATGTTCCAATGGATCGATTGAAAGAATTAGCTATTGCTCAAATGAAAGCAGGAGAAACTGTCTGGTTTGGTTCAGATGTAGGCCAAGTCAGCAACCGTAAAGCCGGAATCCTGGCAACAGATGTCTACGATTTTGAAGCAGGCATGGACATTCATTTGACACAAGACAAGGCGGGTCGCTTGGACTATGCAGAAAGTCTCATGACACACGCTATGGTCTTGACAGGGGTTGATTTAGACGAAGCAGGTCAGCCTCGTAAATGGAAGGTTGAAAATTCATGGGGAGACAAGGTCGGTACAGATGGTTACTTTGTGGCTTCTGATGCTTGGATGGATGAATATACCTATCAAATCGTGGTTCGTAAAGAATTCCTAACAGCAGACGAATTAGCAGCCTATGAAGCAGAACCAATTGTCCTAGCACCGTGGGATCCAATGGGAGCTTTAGCAAAATAATGATATAGAAAAGAGCCGAAAGGCTCTTTTCAGATTGAAGACAAAATATCTTAAAAACTTTCCTTAGGTGAGTACGGACGTCAGCGAACTTCTTTAAAGTTCCATGACTAATTATTGAGTCTAAGGTCTCAATAATTCCGAGTGCCTGAAACAATA
>NZ_KV794417.1:0-26845 GCF_001808745.1 Streptococcus sp. HMSC057G03 | reverse complement strand
TAATTCCGAGTGCCTGAAACAATAACGTTTCAAGCACTTTTCTCACAGCGGAAAGTTTCAGTATTTTCTTAAATCGATTTAAATATTGGAACTCAATTTTGTTTTTTGCAGAATCACTTAACTTATTTTGCTTTAAAATAGTTTGTCTACATTCTAATAAGAGCCGAAAGGCTCTTTTTTTTTTATATACTCAAAAATAAAAAAGCTGGGAAGTCTAACTAAATAAATCAGATTTTATTCGTTCTGGTTTTTTAACCATTGTTTTAAAAAAAGCCGGGCAAAAGCCCGACTTCTCCATTCTATTATTCGTTATGATTGTTAGAGTCTTGCGAAGAAGGCTCAGATGGTTTAGATTGATTTTCTTCGTTCGAAGAGCTAGACGATGGTTCTTCATACGAATACTGATCAGTGGAATAACTTGGCTCATAGTAGTAGTTATTGTAGTTGTTCTTACCATTGTTTAAGTAGAGATAAGAACCACTTCGATACAGTCCACTTGGTTGCGTCCAATCCGTATGACCAGAGTTATTATTATTAGCAAGATAGAGCATCATTTGACGGTAGACATCCGTTGCGACCTGTATTCCATTATCCAATACTGGTGTAAAGCGATTGGAATAACCTGTCCATACTGCCATGGCATATTCAGGAGTGTAGCCTACAAACAATTCATCCGGTGTTACAATATTTGAATAAGCATTTTTTGTCAATTTACCGATTTCGTTATCAGCATAGTTTGATGTACCTGTCTTACCAGCTTGGTAGATTCCCGAAATGGCAGCATTTGTACCGGTACCAGACAAGAGAACTGTCTTCATCATATCTGTCATCATGTAGGCAGTTGTTGCTTTCATTGCACGAGTTCCTTCGGACTCAAATTCCTTGGTTGTGCCATCACTAAAGACAACCCGACTAACATAGGATGGTTTGTAATAGGTACCGCCATTGGCAAAAGCAGCATAGGCAGCTGCCATTTTCTCACTGCTGGCTCCGTATTTGTTGCTAGAATCGCTAGTGTTACTCGAGATAGCGTTGGCGTAAACCATTTCTGGGTAATCGATCCCTAATCCATTGAGGAATTTCTTAGCTTGTTTAAGACCAACTTTTTCCAGGGCCTTCACCGCAGGCACGTTACGAGATTGTTGAATTGCGTAGGTAATGGACATGCTACCATAGTATGAACGGTCCCAGTTGTAGACAGGCGTTGATGAATGAGGGAAGTTGTATGGCGCATCTGTTGTAGTAGCTGCTGTAGAGGTATATTCCTCATGTTCAAGAGCTGGTGCGTAATCTGTGATTGGTTTCATTGTTGAACCCCAGTCACGGTTCGTTTCAACCGCTTGGTTTGTACCAAAGGAAACATTGCTGGATTGGTGACGAGAACCCAGCTGAGCAATGACTTTACCAGTATTGACATCAATAACGGTAGAAGCTACTTGCATTTCATCATCCGGGTAATTGACATATTCATCTGTATTGTAGATATCCCATAGTTTCTTTTGAGCTTCTGTATCCACGTTTGTATAGACATCCATTCCGGTTGTCAACAAATTGTAGCCCGTTTCTTCTTCGACTTGCTCGATCACTTCTTTTAGGTAATTATCCATATAGGCTGGGTAACTGCTTGAAGAACTGAGACTTTGCAGACCATCTGTAACAGGTGTATTGACCGCTGCTTCGTATTGTTTGTTAGAAATGGTCTTCATATCGAGCATTTCTTTTAATACTAAGTTTCGGCGCTGTTGCGCTGCTTCAGGATGGGAGTATGGATCGTATTGGTTTGGTGCTTGGGGCATCCCCGCAAGGAGTGCCAATTGAGGGAGCGAAAGATCTTTTAGATCTTTTCCGTAATAACTTTTCGCAGCTGTCTGCATTCCGTAGTTCCCATTCGCCATAAATACTTTATTGACGTAATAGGTCAAGATTTCTTGTTTGGTTGCTTTCTTTTCTAGTTGGGTTGCTAACCAAGCTTCTTGGATCTTACGAGAGAGGGTACGGTCAGAGGCTGAAGTGGAGAAATAGGTTAACTTGATCAATTGTTGCGTCAAGGTTGACCCACCTTGACTTCCTCCTCGTAAGTTGTGAAGGAAGGAACCGCCGATCCGAATGATGTCGACCCCACGGTGATTGAAGAAACGGTGGTCTTCAATCGCAACGATAGCATTGACCAAATCAGTAGGGATTTCATTGGCTGTGACATTGATTCGTTTCTCAGCTCCCAAATCCGCGATCAAGTTATTTTGGTTGTCATAGATCTTACTAGATGTTGTTGCAACCAAATCTTTTTCAGACAAGGTTGGTGCTTTCATAGCATAGTAACTAAATATCAGTCCACCGAGGACAAATAAAAGTAAGAAAAATGAAATGGCTGCGATGGCAACATATTTCAACCATTGAATGACTGTTTGTTTATTCATTTAAATACCGCCTAGAAGTTTCTGTTCGATAATATCAAGATAAGGAACGCTTGGAAGACGATTCTTATCTACTAGAAAGCCGTGCTCCTGAATATAGGAGAGGGGCATGGATTTACTACCATGATCGATGTTGTAATAGTGAATTAATGCAGGAGCAGGAAGTAAGTAGGTTTCACTCAACTTTGCAAAATGCAAGAGAACGAAACAGATACCGCCTTGCTGAACAACTGCCTCCATATGATCGATTTGATGTTGATGAAAATTTTTCATCGGCATGGATTGCTTTTGCTGTGTTTCCTTCGCTTCAAAATCGATATAGCGTCCCTTGTATACTCCAGAATAGTCCGTCGTTGAGGCTTGCCTGAAATAGGCTTCAACAATCTTTGCCCGACTGCGACGTGGATAATCCACTTTCACGATTTGAATCGGTGTTGGTTTTTTATGGATGACTGCTAGACCTCGAGAAAGATAGTATTGATTGCTTTCATTGATCATTTTTTCAAATGTCATCCCACGATTCGCAAAGTCGACTGGATGTTTCCTTTGTGTAGAGACCAAGGTTTTTTTGGCTACTTTATGTGGATAGTTGACCATAGTTCTCCTTATTGGTACAATTACATCACTCTATTATATCATAAATTAGAATAATGAGGAAAAAATGAATACCATACTTGTTGCAGGTTATAAGAGTTTTGATGTGGGCGTCTTTTCCAATAAAGACCCTCGACTGACCATTATCAAAAAAGCCATTGAAAGAGATCTTCGTCGTCTATTTGAAGAAGGAGTGAAATGGCTGGTCTTTTCTGGTAATTTGGGATTTGAGGCTTGGGTACTAGAGGTCGCCTTTGCATTAAAAAAAGATTACGATTTTCAAATGGCGACGATCTTCCTATTTGAGAATGTTGGCGAAAATTGGAATGAAAGCAATCAGGAATTATTAGCACGCTTCAAACAGGTGGATTTCGTGAAATATGCCTATCCACACTATAGCAATCCGGGTCAACTAAAAGAATACAATCAGTTTTTGATAGATAACGCGGATGGAGCTTATGTTTTTTATGATCCAGAAAATGAAACCAATTTAAAATATCTTTACAAAATGATGGTAGAAAAAGAACCATTTTATGTCAAACAATTAAGTTTTGATGACTTAAATGAACTTGCTGAAAATTTTTACGAAAACTAAGTGTTATACCTTGATTTTTCTTACCATTTTTTTATATAATTGAGATGATGAACTAGATTGGAGAGAGTAATGGCGAGTATTATTTTTACTGCGAAAGATATTTTTGATCAAGATTTCAAACGAGAAGTTCGTGGTTATAATAAAGATGAAGTAAATGAATTTTTGGATGATGTCATAAAAGACTATGAAACCTATGCTGCTTTGGTGAAGGAATTGCGTGAAGAAAACGCACGCCTTCGTGAAGAACTTGCCCAAAAAGCACAGGAAACACCACAAACATCTCCGATTGCTAGCACTGCTACGCAAGAATACCCGCAAGTGACAACAGCGACGAACTTTGATATTCTCAAACGTCTCAATCGTTTGGAAAAAGAAGTTTTTGGGAAACAGATCGTAGATCGCGATTATTAATCCCATAGATTGTGCAATTTTTGGATAATCGCGTGAGAGAATATTCTCATGAGGAAAGTCCATGCTAGCACAGGCTGTGATGCCTGTAGTGTTTGTGCTAGGTGAATCCATAAGCCTAGGGACTTGGTATTCAAGTTACGGCGAGTGAAGGAGCTAAGTCTAAGGATAAGCTCTAGTAACTCTGAAAGTGCCACAGTGACGTAGTTTTTAGGGAAACCTAAAAAGTGGAACGCGGTAAACCCCTCAAGCTAGCAACCCAAACTTTGGTCGGGGCATGGAATGCGTGGAAACGAACATAGCATTCTGACTGGAAACAGTAGACAGATGATTATCAAAGGAAATGGTACCTAGTCATTTCTGGAACAAAACATGGCTTATAGAAAATTGCATATAGGTTGATGAGGTGGAGAGAGATCTCAACCTCCTTTTTTAAAGTGATAGGAATAAGATGAAAAAACAATTTGAATTGATTGCAACGGCCGCTGCTGGTATAGAGGCTGTTGTTGGTCGAGAACTACGCGATCTTGGCTACGATTGCCAGGTTGAAAATGGACGGGTTCGATTTCAAGGAGACCGTCGAGCAATCATAGAAACCAACCTCTGGTTGCGAGCGGCTGATCGAGTGAAAATTGTGGTTGGGACTTTTCCAGCCAAAACCTTCGAAGAACTCTTTCAAGGTGTCTTTGCTTTGGATTGGGAAAATTATTTGCCTTTAGGAGCACGTTTTCCTATTTCTAAGGCTAAATGTGTCAAATCAAAACTTCATAATGAACCTAGCGTTCAGGCCATTTCGAAAAAAGCAGTGGTTAAAAAGTTACAAAAACATTATGCCCGGCCAGAAGGTGTTCCTCTCATGGAAAATGGGGCAGAGTTCAAGATTGAAGTATCGATCCTTAAAGATCAAGCCACTGTCTTGATTGACACCACTGGTAGTAGCCTCTTCAAACGTGGTTATCGGACTGAAAAAGGGGGAGCCCCTATTAAGGAAAATATGGCAGCAGCAATTCTTCTGCTGTCAAACTGGTATCCAGATAAACCCTTGATTGACCCGACATGTGGTTCTGGAACGTTTTGTATTGAGGCAGCGATGATTGCGAGAAATATGGCACCTGGTTTACGTCGGACCTTTTCTTTTGAAGAATGGAACTGGATGGATGATCGCTTGATTCATGAAGTCCGTCAAGAAGCAAGCAGAAAAATCAATCGCGAGATCGAATTGGATATTATGGGAACCGATATCGATGCACGGATGGTTGAGATTGCCAAAGAAAATGCCCAGAAAGCGGGCGTTAGCAGTGACATTACTTTCAAACAGATGCGAGTCCAAGATCTTCACTCAGATAAGATCAACGGGGTGATTATCTCCAACCCTCCATATGGAGAACGCTTATCCGATGATGAAGGTGTGACGAAATTGTATACTGAAATGGGGCACGTATTTGCACCTCTCAAAACCTGGAGTAAATTTATCTTAACCAGTGATGAAGGTTTTGAATCTAAATTCGGTAGTAAAGCAGATAAAAAACGAAAACTTTATAACGGAACCCTAAAAGTTGATCTCTACCAATATTTTGGGGAACGAGTAAAACGGCAGATTAAGGCATAGAAAGGATTTTTATGACAGAGAAGGATAAAAAGCCATTAGAGCAAGAAACAGAATCAATTTTAGAGTTTGAAGATGCTAAAGAGATGACGATTGGGCAGGCCAATCGAAAAGCAGAAGAAATCGAGGCAGGTGTCACTGAAGGTGATAATGTCTTAGACAAATACATCAAACAACACCGAGCAGAAATTGAAGCTGAAAAATACGATACAAAAATTTTGGCCAAAGAAGAATTGGCTAAAGCTGAAGAGTTGGCAGCTACAGAAACAGTTGCTGAAGTAGCTGAAGCAGTGGAGGCGCCGGAAGTGACGGAAACGGTCTTGGAACAAAGGCCTGAAATGGATGCTATCTCAACTGAATTACCTGCTAAGATTAAATTTGGTCCCACACCAACTGAACCAATTGTAGAAGCTGAGGAACTTCCTGAGGAAACACCAAGCAATGCGGGTAAACGAATCAAAGCGGTTCTATACTCTGCATTAGGTCTTGCGATTGTCGGTTCGGCCATTTTTGTGACCTATAACTGGATGCACAGTCGTGGAAAATCTGGTGGTACAACTGTTGTATCGTCTTCATCTAGCAAGTCATCTTCTACTTCTAAATCAAGTAGCAGTGAAACACAGGCTCAAAAATTGGAAGAGTTTACCAAAGCCTACGATGCCTTTTTTGTAGATGAATCAAAAAGTGCTCTTAAAAATGATAAATTCGGAGACTTGGAAAATCTGAAGAAACTGCTGGACAAATTAGAAGGAAGCAGTGATTATAATGCGGCTAAAACAAAATATGAAGACCTTGTGAAGCAAGTTTCTGCCATTCAAAAAGTGAATTCTCAATTTAGTTCTCCAGTCATCAAAGATGGAGTTCTTGATGCAACTGCCAAAGCGAAAAGTGATGCGACCTTTGCAGAAACAAAGACAGGCAATGAAAAATTAGATAGCTTATTGAATGAGGCGGTTGCGCAAGGACGTTCACAACAAGTTGCGACACCGGCACCAGTGACAGGGACAGGTGGTACAGATACTTCTAATGCATCCCCAGCTCAAGCAGCAACGCCTACGGCCCCAGCTGTCAATGCTGTTACAGGTAGTGCAGGAACTGCAAGTCCAGGTTATTCAGGGTACGGTCTTCCGAGCGATGGTGTTCCACTTCAGAGAAACCTAAGCCGTGTTCCGTATAACCAAGTAGCTATCAATGATGTCAATAACCCAGCTTGGGTGTTTGGTGATGGTATTCTTGAAAAAGTATTGAACATTGCTCGTAAACGTGGACATATCACTGGCAATCAATACATTTTAGAGCGTGTCAATATCATTAATGGTAATGGCTATTACAACCTCTTCAAACCAGACGGAACCTATCTCTTTAGTATCAATGCCAAGACTGGTTATTTCGTAGGGAACGGGAAAGGTCATTCAGATGCTCTGGATTATTAATGCTTGATCAGACATCCCCTTTCTGGGAAAAATGACAATAAAAAAGAGAGTGGGATAGAAATCGGTAATTCGTTAGAATTCGATTTCGTCGTCCCGCCTCCGCACAGTTGAGTAGGGCTGTAAAAGCTGATGAAATCAGCGTAGTAGAGCCCACTCAACCACTGCGTCTTGATCAACAATCCAAAAATAATTGAGAGGCTAGGACTTTTGTCCCAGCCTCTTTTTCGTATTAAACAAGATGACGTTCAAATGGATCATCTGAGATTCCTTGATCTAGGATCAGGCGACACCATTCTTTAGCTGAGAAGAGACTGTGATCCTTGTAATTTCCACAAGACTCAATAGTTGTGCCTGGAACATCCTCCCAAGTGCTGACAGATGCAATTTCTTCTAAAGAATCTTTGATTACTTTAGCAATTTCCGTACTCGAATGTTGTCCCCACATGATCATATGAAAACCGGTGCGACATCCAAATGGGGAACAATCAATCATACCATCGATGCGTTTGCGAATGAGCATCGCAAGAAGATGCTCGATCGTGTGAAGTCCTGCCGTTGGAATCGCATTTTCATTGGGCTGCACCAGACGAATATCAAAATTGGAGATGATGTCTCCTTTGGGTCCAGTTTCCTCACCAATCAAGCGTACATAGGGAGCCTTCACAGCTGTGTGGTCCAATTCAAAACTTTCAACAATTACTTCTTTTGTCATACTCAAATCCTTCTTTGTTTTTCTTGATTATAGCATAAAAAGCAGATTCAACAAAGTGGAAATAGATGAATTTCTCACAGGTATTTCATGAAAGAAACGTGGATAAAAGAATAAGGGTCAAGCAAAAATATAAAAGGTTTTTCCTGTTTTTTTAGATTGTTAATTTTAGTAATTTATGGTAAAATGTAAAGGAATTTTTAATTCAACTAATTAAATAGATTTGGGGTAAAAGCATGAATTTTGTAATTACAGGTGTTTTTGCCGCGGTCATTGGTTTAGTCATTGGATATGTGGGAACTGCTCTAAAGATGAAAGCTTCAAGAGAAGCTGCGGAACTCACCCTTTTAAATGCTGAACAAGAAGCAACGAATTTACGTGGACAAGCAGAACGCGAAGCTGATTTAATATTAAAAGAAGCTAAGCATGAGTCAAGTTCACTTAAAAAAGAAGCACTTTTGGAGGCAAAGGAAGAAGCCAGAAAATATCGTGAAGAGGTCGATGCTGAGTTTAAGTCAGAACGACAAGAATTGAAGCAATTGGAAAACCGTTTGGCAGAACGTGCTAGCAATCTTGATCGCAAAGACGACATTTTAACAAGCAAAGAACAGTCTCTTGAACACAAAGAGCAAAGTCTTACAGATAGAACTAAACACATTGATACGCGTGAACAACAGCTGGAAGAGCTTGAACACAAGAAAGTAGAAGAACTGGAACGTGTCGCTGCTCTAAGTCAAGGAGAAGCGCGTGACATTATTTTGAATCAGACGGAAGAGCAACTTTCAAAAGAAATTGCATCGCGGATTCGTGAAGCAGAACTGGAAGTGAAAGAACGTTCTGATAAAATTGCAAAAGACATTCTCGTGCAAGCCATGCAGCGAATGGCTGGTGATTTTGTTGCTGAGCAAACAAACTCAACGGTTCATTTGCCAGATGATAGTATGAAAGGGCGCATCATCGGTCGTGAAGGGCGCAATATTCGTACCTTTGAGAGCTTGACAGGTGTCGATGTGATTATCGATGATACGCCAGAGGTGGTTACCTTGTCAGGGTTTGATCCGATTCGTCGTGAAATTGCCCGTATGACAATGGAGAGCCTTCTCAAAGATGGTCGCATCCATCCAGCCCGCATCGAAGAGCTGGTTGAGAAGAACCGTCAGGAAATTGACAATCGTATTCGTGAATACGGTGAGGCTGCTGCCTATGAAATCGGTGCACCAAACCTCCATCCAGATTTGATGAAAATCATGGGACGGTTGCAATTCCGTACTTCTTATGGTCAAAACGTTTTGCGTCACTCCATTGAAGTTGCCAAACTTTCTGGTATTATTGCTAGCGAGTTGGGTGAAAATGCTACTTTGGCACGACGTGCAGGATTCTTACATGATATCGGTAAAGCGATTGACCGTGAAGTGGAAGGAAGCCACGTCGAGATTGGGACAGAATTGGCACGGAAGTACAAGGAGCACCCAGTGGTTGTCAATACCATTGCTAGTCACCATGGTGACGTGGAACCAGAAAGTGTCATCGCAGTTATTGTCGCTGCAGCGGATGCCTTGAGTGCAGCTCGACCTGGAGCACGAAGTGAGTCACTTGAAAGCTACATCAAACGTTTGCAAGATCTTGAAGAAATTGCAAATAGTTTTGAAGGAGTTAAGACAAGTTTCGCCCTTCAAGCGGGTCGTGAAATCCGTATTATGGTTAGCCCTGAGGCAATCAAGGATGATAAAGTGACGATCTTGGCTCATGATATTCGTGAGAAGATCGAGTCCAATCTTGAATATCCTGGAAACATTAAGGTTACCGTTATTCGAGAATTGCGTGCAGTAGATTACGCAAAATAAACGAAAAGCTTGAGATCTAGCATCTCAAGCTTTTTGAATGAAAAAATCAGTTGAAAATTAGGCCGATTTTTGTTACACTAGATAGAAAGACATTGAAGGAGAAATCATGGCGGATCGTGGCTTATTAATCGTATTTTCTGGTCCTTCGGGGGTTGGAAAAGGAACGGTCAGACGAGAAATTTTTGAAAACTCTGACAATCAGTTTCAGTATTCTGTATCGATGACGACGCGTGCACAACGTCCAGGTGAAGTGGATGGTGTCGACTATTTTTTCCGTACACGTGAAGAATTTGAAGATTTGATCCGTCAAGGGCAAATGTTGGAGTACGCTGAGTACGTTGGAAATTACTATGGGACTCCTTTAACCTATGTGAATGAAACCTTGGACAAAGGAATCGATGTATTCCTTGAAATTGAAGTTCAGGGTGCACTTCAAGTAAAGAAGAAAGTTCCAGATGCAGTTTTTATTTTCTTAACTCCGCCTGATTTGGATGAATTGCAGGATCGATTAGTGGGTCGTGGGACAGATAGTGCAGAAATTATTGCGCAACGGATTGAAAAAGCAAAAGAAGAAATCGCCATGATGCGTGAATATGACTACGCCATTGTGAACGACGAGGTTCCTCTTGCTGCTGAGCGTGTCAAACGTGTGATCGAAGCAGAGCATTTCCGTGTAGACCGTGTCATTGGCCATTATCTGGATATGTTACCAAAAACACAAACTATTGTGAAGAGATAAATAATTAGAAATTAGGTATAGGAATATGATGTTAAAACCTTCTATTGATACATTGCTTGACAAAGTACCATCAAAATATTCATTGGTCATTCTTGAGGCAAAACGGGCCCACGAATTGGAAAGTGGTGCAGTACCAACTCAAGAATTCCAATCAGTCAAATCAACATTACAAGCGCTTGAAGAAATTGAGTCCGGAAACGTAGTTGTTCACCCGGATCCAGAAGCAAAACGTGAAGCGCTTCGTCGTCGGATTGAAGCAGAGCGGATTCGCAAAGAAGAAGAAGAGCGCAAAATTAAGGAACAAATTGCCAAAGAAAAAGAAGATGGTGAAAAAATTTAAGGTTGGGGCTTCTCAATCTTATTTTTTGCTATTTAAAGGGTTCCGTGATAAAGTAAAGCTCATATGATAGAGGCTGGAGGTGAAAAAGTGATAGCAAAAGTCATCGTAGATGTCCCATTGATGCAGACAGATAAACCCTATTCGTATCAGATTCCATCAGAATTTGAGGATATGGTAGAGGCAGGTATGCGAGTTCATGTCCCCTTTGGTAAAGGGAATCGCCTCATTCAAGGGATTGTGGTAGATGTTTTAGAAGAGGCAGACACAAGCGAGGAATTAAAAGCAATTGTGGAGGTCTTGGATTACACTCCGGTCTTAAATCAAGAGCAGTTCTGGTTGGCAGATCAATTACGAAAAAGTGTTTTTTCATATAAGATTACGATTTTAAAAACCATGCTTCCTTCTCTCCTCAATTCAAGTTATGATAAGATTTTGTATCCTCAACCTTCTTTAGATCCCACTCTCAAAGTGAAACTTTTTGGTGAAAAAAATGAAGTTTCTTTTTCTTCTCTAGATGCGGCCGATCAAGCCCAAGTGATGCGGTTGGTCAGAAAAGGAGATTTGCTACTTGAATACAAGGCCAAGGATAAGAAACAAATTAAAACAGAAAAACGGTATCGCGTTAACCTGGAAGGATTAAAAGAACTTCAACCATCAGAGAGAGCTAAAAAAAGGCTCGCATTGAAAGAGCGCCTGTTACTAGAGCAAGGGGAGCAACCCTTAGCAGGATTGTATCAGGAATTTTCACGAGAAGTAGTGGCTTATTTTATTGATCAGGGTGTTTTAGAAATAACAGAACGAGAAGTGAATCGGGCGGCTGCATATTATGAAGGCAAAGAACAGACCCAGGCTCTGCTTTTAAATTCAGAGCAAGCAAAAGCTGTCGAAACAGTAGTTTCTCAAATTGGGAAAACATCAAAGCCTTTTTTATTAGAGGGTGTGACTGGAAGTGGGAAAACAGAAGTTTATCTGCAGATTATTCAGGAAGTTCTAAATAAGGGAAAAACAGCTATCATGTTGGTCCCTGAAATCTCCCTGACACCACAGATGACAGACCGTTTTATCTCGCGTTTTGGTCAGGAAGTAGCCATTCTACACTCGGGCTTATCAAATGGTGAGAAGTATGATCAATGGCGGAAAGTTGAACGTGGGGAGGCTAAGGTAGTCGTTGGAGCGCGCTCAGCAATCTTTGCTCCTTTAAAAAACATCGGAGCCATCATCATTGATGAGGAGCACGAGGCATCCTATAAACAAGATAGTAATCCGCGCTACCACGCAAGGGAAGTCGCGGTCCTAAGGGCTCAGTACAATCAAGCAGTTTTGCTTCTTGGATCTGCTACACCAAGTTTAGAATCGCGAGCTCGTGCAACAAAAGGGGTTTATGAATTAATTCGTCTAACCCAGCGGGCCAATCCGGCAGCCAAAATTCCAGAAGTTAAAGTCGTTGATTTCCGTGATTATATTGGCCAAAATGAAGCTGGTAATTTCACTCCGGTTCTAGTGGAAGCTATTGCTGATCGCTTGCAGAAAAAAGAGCAGGTTGTCTTGATGTTGAACCGCCGTGGTTATTCCAGCTTTGTCATGTGTCGCGAGTGTGGAACTGTAGATACTTGTCCCAATTGTGACATCTCACTGACCCTCCACATGGATACTAAAACCATGAACTGTCATTATTGTGGCTATAGTAAAGCGATTCCTCGACACTGTCCAAATTGCCAAAGTCCTTCTATTCGTTATTACGGGACAGGAACGCAAAAAGCCTATGATGAATTACAAGAGATCTTTCCTGAAGCTAAAATTCTGCGCATGGATGTGGATACCACCCGAAAAAAAGGGAGCCACGCAGCAATATTAGATGCTTTCGGGAATGGAGAAGCGGATATTTTGTTAGGGACGCAAATGATTGCGAAGGGGTTGGATTTTCCAAATGTGACCTTAGTGGGTGTCTTGAATGCGGATACTTCTTTAAATTTACCGGATTATCGATCCTCTGAGAGAACCTTTCAACTCTTGACTCAGGTGGCAGGAAGGGCCGGACGAGCAGAGAAAGAAGGAGAGGTTATCATTCAAAGCTATAACCCCAATCATTATGCGATTCGATTTGCCAAAGACCAAGATTATGAAGGTTTTTTTGCCTATGAAATGCAGATTCGCCGGCAGTTAGGCTATACGCCTTATTACTTCACAGTTGGGTTAACCCTATCCCATAAGAGTGAGGAAATTGTGATGGAGAAGTCACATCAGGTCATGGAAATTCTCCGATCTGGCTTATCTGATCAGGTCCAAATCTTAGGACCAACACCTAAACCAATTGCACGCACACATAATTTGTATCATTATCAAATCATTGTGAAATATCGTTTCGAAGAAGGCATGACTCAGGTCTTGAATCAAATCTTAGAATTTACACAAGAAAGAGGCAACCAAGATCTACGTGTCAGTATTGATAATGAACCTCAAAGTTTTATGTAAGGAAGAAAGAAATGACAAAATTAATTTTTATGGGAACGCCTGATTTTTCAGCGACGGTTTTAAAGGGATTGTTAGCAGATTCGCGCTATGAAATTTTGGCAGTTGTGACGCAACCAGACCGTAAAGTAGGTCGCAAAAAAGAGATTCGAATGACCCCGGTGAAGCAGGTAGCTTTGGAACATCAACTACCGGTTCTTCAGCCGGAGAAATTATCGGGTAGTCCAGAAATGGAAACTCTCTTATCACTAGATGCAGATGGAATTGTGACCGCTGCTTTTGGACAATTTTTACCGACAAAATTGTTGGAGAACTTCCAGTTTGCGGTGAATGTCCACGCGTCTTTATTGCCTAAATATAGAGGTGGAGCTCCCATTCACTATGCCCTGATCAATGGTGACGAAGAAGCTGGGGTTACAATTATGGAAATGGTCAAGGAAATGGATGCCGGAGACATGATTGCAGCTCGTTCTCTCCCAATTTTAGATGAGGACAATGTGGGAACTTTGTTTGAAAAATTGGCAGTCCTTGGACGTGACTTACTCCTAGATACTTTGCCAGCTTACCTGGCAGGGGAGATCAAGCCAAGTCCACAAGATCCAAGTTTGGTCACATTTTCACCGAATATTTTACCGGAAGAAGAGGTTTTGGACTGGACCAAAACCAATCGCCAAGTCTTTAATCAGATCCGAGGGATGAATCCTTGGCCGGTCGCTCATACGTTATTAAATGGGCAACGCTTTAAAGTTTATGAAGCAGAGCTATGCGAAGGAAATGGAAATCCAGGAGAAGTGATTGCTTTGACCAAAAAAGAGTTGCTGGTCGCTGCAGGAGAAGGCGCATTGTCCCTCAAAGTTGTGCAGCCGGCAGGAAAACCAAAAATGTCCATCACAGACTTTTTGAATGGCGCTGGCCGTCAATTGAAAGTAGGAGATCACTTTGGAAATTAAACAAATGAATGCGCGTGAACAGATCGTTCGAGTGTTAGAAGAGGTTTTTGAACAGGGAGCTTATTCTAATATTGCACTAAATCAAGCGCTAGAACACTCTCAACTTTCAGATAAAGATAGAAGCTTTGTTACGGAAGTTGTATACGGTACTGTAGCACGGAAGATAACACTCGAGTGGTATCTCGCCCACGTAATTGAAGACCGGACGAAATTAGATCCTTGGCTCTATTATCTTTTGATGATGAGTTTGTATCAACTTGTCTATTTAGACCGCATTCCCGATCATGCCATCGTCAATGAAGCTGTCCGGATAGCAAAACGTCGTAAAGAAGGCAGTGAGAAGTTTGTCAATGCTATTCTTAGAAAGCTCCTCCGCGAGGGGCTACCAGCTATTGATACGATCAAGCGAAAGAACAAACGTTATTCGGTAGAGTATTCCCTACCTGTATGGTTGATCAAAGCACTGATCGAAGAATACGGTGAAGAACGTGCTTGCGCTATTTTTAAGAGTCTCTATCAGCGTAATAAATCCAGTATTCGTGTGATTGATCTGGACGAAAAAGAAGAGTTGGCTCAGTTGCTCGAAGCAACCTCCTCTCTACTTGCTCCGTCCGCTCTCGTGAAAGAGCAGGGACACTTTGCGGCGCACTCCTTGTTTAAAGAAGGGCGCATTACTATTCAAGACGAGTCCAGCCAATTGGTGGCACCGACTTTGGATTTGCAAGGAGACGAGTGGGTTTTAGATGCCTGTGCGGCGCCAGGTGGAAAGACAACCCACCTGGCTTCTTATCTCACAACTGGGAAAGTCACAGCCTTGGATCTCTACGACCATAAGCTCAAATTGATTCAAGAAAATGCTAATCGACTCCATGTTGCGGACAAAATTTTGACAAAGAAGTTAGATGCGACAAAAGTCTTTGAAACATTTGGACCTGATGCTTTCGATAAAATTTTGGTGGATGCGCCTTGTTCAGGGATTGGTTTGATACGGAGAAAGCCTGATATCAAGTACAATAAAGAGAGTGCAGATTTTGTATCTTTACAAGCTATTCAATTGGCCATTCTGGATAGTGTTTGTCAAAGTGTGCGTAAAGGTGGTATAATAGTGTACAGTACGTGTACAATTATGGGTAAAGAGAATTTTGAAGTGGTGGACCAATTTTTGAAAAACCATCCAAATTTCGAACAAGTCCCATTGGATCACGAAAGAAAAGATATTCTTAAAAATGATTGTATCCTTATTACACCCGAATTATATGGAAGCGACGGCTTCTTTATCAGTCGTTTTAAGAGAATCTCATAATATCAGGAGGAAACTGACAGTATGGATATTACGATCTTAACCGATGTAGGTCAAAGACGGACAAATAACCAAGACTATGCAAATCAATATAAAAACAAGGCAGGAAAATCTATGGTTTTACTTGCTGATGGTATGGGAGGACACCGTGCCGGAAATATTGCTAGTGAAATGGCAGTCACAGACTTAGGTGCGGCTTGGGTTTCTTCTGAGATCGAGACGGTTAATCAAGTACGGGAATGGTTTGCAGAACATTTAGAAGCTGTGAACCGTCGGATCCATTTAGCTGGGCAAGATGATGAGCACAAAGGAATGGGAACGACATTGGAAGCTTTGGCTTTTGTAGAAGGACAAGTGATTTATGCCCATGTTGGGGATTCACGGATTGGCCTCATTCGTCAGGGCAAATACCAGCAGTTGACCAGTGACCATTCTCTTGTAAATGCTCTTTTGCGAGCAGGTCAAATTACAGAGGAAGAAGCAGCCCATCATCCTCAACGTAACATCATCACTCAGTCCATTGGCCAAAAAGATGAGTTAGAGCCGGATTATGGTTTGGTGACGGTTGAAGCAGATGATTATATTTTGATCAATAGTGACGGTTTAACTAATATGATTGGCCCGGATGAAATCAGAGATATTGTCTTGAGTGATGTTTCACTGGAAGAAAAAGCTCAAACCTTGATTCGTTTTGCCAATAATGCTGGAGGCTTGGATAATATCACTGTTGTACTGCTCCACTTTACTGAGGAGGACGCAGCATGATTCAAATCGGCAAAATTTTTGCCGGGCGATATAAAATCATCCAACAAATTGGGCGCGGCGGGATGGCAGATGTTTATCTTGCGCGTGATTTGATTTTAGATGGGGAAGAAGTTGCAGTCAAGGTACTGCGTACGAATTACCAGACGGATCCCATTGCGGTTGCGCGTTTTCAGCGTGAAGCAAAGGCGATGGCAGAGCTGGACCATCCAAATATCGTTCGGATTACAGACATTGGCGAAGAAGAAGGACAACAATACCTTGCAATGGAATATGTTGCAGGTTTAGACTTGAAACGCTATATCAAAGAAAATGCTCCTTTATCAAATGAAGAAGCTGTTCGTTTGATGGGGCAGATCCTTCTAGCTATGCGCCTTGCCCATACGCGTGGCATTATCCATAGAGATTTAAAACCACAGAATGTCCTCTTGACACCAGATGGAACAGCAAAAGTTTCAGACTTTGGGATTGCAGTGGCCTTTGCAGAGACTAGCTTGACCCAGACCAACTCGATGTTGGGGTCGGTTCATTATTTGTCCCCTGAGCAGGCGCGTGGTTCAAAAGCTACAGTGCAAAGTGACATCTACGCTATGGGGATCATTTTCTATGAGATGTTGACAGGACACATTCCTTATGATGGAGATAGTGCAGTCACAATTGCTTTGCAGCATTTTCAAAAGCCACTCCCCTCTATTCGTGAAGAAAATAAGAATGTTCCACAAGCTTTAGAAAATGTGGTGATCAAAGCGACAGCTAAAAAACTGACGGATCGCTATAAATCAGTGGCAGAGATGTATGTGGACCTTTCAAGTTGCTTGTCCTACGAGAGAAGAAATGAGAAAAAACTGATTTTTGAAGATCAATCGAAAGCTGATACAAAGACTCTTCCAAAAGTGAGTCCAACTCCAAAAACGGCTCCTGTTCCAATCTCTGAGGTACGCAGTGAAATCAGTTCGGTAGATCCTAATCGACCATTATCTGACCAGCAGACCATGGCACCAAGTAAAAAGCCAAGAAGACGCTTGCGGGCGCGCTACAAGGTCTTGTTTGTTGCCATTGCCCTAGTTCTTGCTGCCTTTACTTTCTTGTTGTATATGAGCCCAGCCAATAAAACCGTTCCAGATGTTTCCGGCAAAACCATTGCCGAAGCTAGAGCGGTTATTGAGGGACAAGACCTTCAAGTCGGTGAAGAGAAAGAAGAGTACAGTGATTCGGTTGCAGAAGGCTATGTCATTCGAACCAATCCAAATGCAGGGGCCCAAAAGAAAGAACAAAGTCGAATTGATTTGATTGTTTCAAAAGGACCAAACAGCTTTGAAATGCCAAATTACGTGGGTGAAACACGGGCAAAAGCAGAAGAAGATTTGAAAAATACTTATAAAGTATCAAGCAAAATGATCACGATTGAAGAAGTTGAGACCTTCGATTATGCTGCAGGGACAGTTCTTGAACAAACTCCAGCTCCAGGAGAGCAATATTCTCTGAATTCAAAAACTAAGATTGTTTTGAAAGTAGCGAAAGAAACGACTTCAATTGAAATGCCAAACTATGTTGGATCAACTTATGATTTTGCTAGAAGTAATTTGATTGAGATCTATGGTATTAAAGAAGCCAATATCGAATTAAGAAAAACAGAACATCTCCCTGATGGGGTAGTTGTTTCTGCCGGTCAAATTGTCAGTCAAACTCCAGAAGTTTCGAGTACGGTGGATATTAACCGAACACGAATTGTTTTGACTGTATATGAGCCTAAAGTGACAGCTTCTTCAAGTACGAAAGCCTCATCAAGTTCTGATACATCTAGTTCATCCTCTGGTGAACGATCAGATACAGAAAGTTCAAGCAGTAGTGCAACTAGTGGAGATTCATAAATCAGTCTAAGACTCAGATGGATTTCTGGGTCTTTTTGATTGTCTGCTATTATCCAACCACAGACGGAAGTCAAATGAGGAAAAATTTGATAAAATAGGAAAAGATGAGGTAGACTATGTGGAAAATACAAATTTTTATTTTCGTTGAAGCCGTTTTGTTAACATTAGCAGCGATCACCATTTTATCAATCGATTTTTCCAGATTTGTTGTCTTGATGGTTCTCTTTTTGCTCCTTTTGTATTACTATTTTGGCAAACAAAAAGCGAATTTTCTATTAATCGCGCTGAGTGTGCTCTTGTTTTTTATCGTGATGCTGAATCCTTTTGTGATTGCAGCCATTTTATTTGCGGTGGTTTATGGTTTATTGATTGCTTACCCTTATATGTATAAGGAAAATGAAGCAGTTGTGTTTGATGTTGAAGAGGATACGAAAATTCGTCAGGAAAAAACTCGATGGATTGGTGATTTACAACATTTTTCAAAGCAAAGTCGAGGGTATCGAGATCTGAATGTGATCCGAGTTTTTGGGAATGACACCCTCCATTTAGAGGAGGTAGCCATTTGCAATTGGGACAATGTAGTGATCATTCGGAAAGGGTTTGGAAATACAAAAATTATCTTACCGATTGATTTGGAATTGCATTTACAAATTAACACCTTGTATGGAGATCTGAAGTTTTTGGATCTTCCTGTCCGTAAAATGAGGAATGAAACCATAGATATTGAAACGGCACATTATCGGAGATCGCACCGTTCTGTAAAAATTGTGTTAGTTGGTATTGTTGGGGATGTTGAGGTGTTTCGCGCATGAAGAAATTAGACTATCTCCTATTGTATTTCTATTCCCTAATGGTGGTTGCGGTCATTTGTCATACCATTTTCCATTTTGTTGGTTTTCAGTGGGGCAAACTTCTCTCAGATCTTTCCTTGCTTCAATCATTCCTATTTTTGATTTTTAGTCTGACGCTTGCATTGACGGCTTTGGTTATCTTAATTATTAAAATCACGCAATTTGTAACGGTTCATGCAGTACAACAAAAGGTAGAAGCGATCCTGACTGCTTCACAGCGAAAAGAAATTGCCCCCAAAGAATTGAATCAACAGTTAGATTTATTGGACAGCAAATTGCTTCGACTAGAAGAAAATTTACAAAAAAGTGAAAATCGTGTGATGCGAAATGAGGAAGAAATTGTGGAAATCGAGCGTAAGAGAATTGCGCGTGATCTACATGACACGGTTAGTCAAGAGTTGTTTGCAGCCAATATGATTTTATCTGGAGTGGCAGCACAGGCCCTTGAGTTAGAGAAAAGTCAGATCCAGCAGCAACTAAATGGTGTGTCAGATATTCTAGGGACAGCCCAAAATGATTTACGCGTCTTGCTCTTACATCTTCGTCCTACAGAATTGGAAGGAAAAAGTTTGGTAGAAGGTATGGAGATGATTTTTAGAGAATTGAAGGAAAAGAGTAACCTAACAGTTGTCTTCCATCATAATGACGTGAGCATTCCAAAAGATATGGAAGAACATCTATTTCGAATCGTCCAAGAAATTGTCAGCAATACCTTGAAACATGCTAGAGCTCAACAAATGGATGTCTTTTTGCATCAGGAAGGAAAACAACTTCATTTACGGATGGTGGATGATGGAATCGGCTTTGAGCAGGAAAAATTGGAACGATTGAGTTATGGGTTGAAAAATATTCAAGAACGTGTAGAAGACATGGCGGGGACCATTAAAATAAGAACGAGTCCTCAAAAGGGAGTGGCTGTAGATATTCGTGTTCCCCTCCTTGTAAAAGATAAAAATGAAAAGGAAACTGTATGAAAGTATTATTAGTAGATGATCATGAAATGGTCCGATTGGGATTGAAAAGCTTTTTGTCCATGCAAACCGATATTGAGAAAGTCTTAGAGGCGAAAAATGGGCAAGAAGGGGTGGAGTTGGCGCTGAAAGAAAGACCAGACGTCATCATCATGGATATTGTGATGCCAGAGCTAAATGGAATCGATGCGACTCTAGCCATCCTAAAAGAGTGGCCGGAAGCTAAAATTGTCATTTTGACGTCTTATTTAGATAACGAAAAGATTTACCCTGTCTTAGATGCCGGTGCAAAAGGATATATTTTAAAGACCTCGTCAGCAACTGAGATCTTACAGGCTGTCAGAAAGGTTGCAAAGGGAGAATTTGCAATTGAGACAGAAGTTAGTCAAAAAGTTGAGTCACGAAAGAACCATGCTGAATTGCATGATGATTTGACAGCTAGAGAACGAGATATTCTGGCTTTATTGACGAAAGGATATGAAAATCAACGAATAGCAGATGAACTCTTCATTTCTTTAAAAACAGTGAAGACCCATGTCTCCAACATCTTATCCAAATTAGAAGTCAGTGATCGGACGCAAGCAGTCGTCTATGCCTTCCGACACCATCTGGTGAATCAAGAAGATTTTTAAAGGGAAACATGCTATAATAGAGCATGATCATAAGGGGGAGACAAGTGGACGCAAAATTACGTTATAAAGCCAAAAAAGTTAAAATCGTCTTTTTTGATATTGATGATACATTACGTGCAAAAGAAACTGGATTGATCCCAGAATCTGTCAAAGAAGTCTTTCATCAGTTGAAAGAAAAAGGAATCCGAACAGGGATTGCAACCGGCAGAGGGATTTTTGGGGTTGTTCCTGAAATCATGGACTTAAAGCCGGATTTTCTGGTAACCTTAAACGGTGCCTATATAGAAGATACAAAAGGAACTGTGATCTACCAATCACCAATCAATGAAGCAATCGTTTCTTCTTTTGTAGATTGGGCCAAAAAATCCGAGATTGATTATGGGTTAGTGGCTAGTCATCAAGCTGCCCTGTCTAATCGGACACCCTTGATCAGTGATGCTATTGACATCATTTATCCCAACTTACCTGTAGATCCAGATCTGCATCTGAAAGAACCTATTTTCCAAATGTGGACCTTTGATGAACAGGATAGTGAGCTAGAGTTGCCCCCTTCTTTGCAAGAGGATTTGCGCCTAGTTTCGTGGCATCCCCATTCGTCAGATGTTGTTCGCTTTGAAGCTTCAAAAGCTTCAGGAGTTTCTCATCTTGTAAATCATTTGGGCTTGAAGCCAGAGAATGTTTTAGTATTTGGGGATGGATTAAATGATCTAGAACTGTTTGATTATGCTGGAATTAGTATCGCAATGGGAAAATCTGCTCCAGAGTTACAAGAAAAAGCTGATTATATCACTAAGAATTTAGAAGAAGATGGCATATTCTATGCCTTAGAGGAGTTAAATATGGTTGAAAAAGAATTGACATTACCACAGTTAGAACTTGCTACGGTTGACGGTCCTGTCGCTGTGATCAAAACCAATCACGGTGAGATGAACATTCAATTGTTCCCGGATCAAGCACCAAAAACAGTTGCAAACTTTGTAGCTCTTGCTAAGTCCGGCTATTATGATGGTGTCATTTTCCATCGGATTATTAAAGATTTTATGATCCAAGGGGGAGATCCAACAGGTACAGGTATGGGTGGCGAATCCATCTATGGGGAGAGCTTCGAAGACGAATTTTCAAAAGAATTGTACAATATTCGCGGAGCCCTTTCAATGGCAAATGCTGGACCAAACACAAATGGCAGCCAATTCTTTATTGTACAAAATCAACATCTTCCATATTCGAAAAAGGAATTGGTCCGCGGTGGCTGGCCTGAAAAAATTGCTGAAATCTATACGACAGAAGGGGGAACTCCTCACCTAGATCAACGCCATACCGTATTTGGACAATTGATGGATGAAGCTTCTTTTGCTGTGTTGGATGAGATCGCGGCTGTTGAGACCGGGATGATGGATAAGCCAGTAGAAGATGTCGTGATTCAAACCATCGAAATTGAGGACTAAAATGAAAATTGGAGATAAGTTAGAAGGAACCATCACAGGCATTCAACCTTATGGAGCCTTTGTTGAACTAGAGTCGGGTGTCACAGGCTTGATTCATATCTCAGAGATTCGAAGTGGCTATGTAAGTAATATTCATGATATTCTTTCGATTGGAGAGAAAGTCTTTGTCCAAGTCATCGATGTTGATGAATATTCTAAGAAAGCCAGTCTTTCTTTGAGAACCTTAGAAGAAACGCCGCAACGAAGTATTCGACACCATCGTTTTTCAAATGACCGCAACAAAAGTGGTTTTGCTCCCTTAGCTCAACAGATGCCAACCTGGGTCAAAGAAGGAAAAGCATTCTTTAGCAAACAAGAAAAAAAATAAAAACTTCGATAGGTTGATGAAACCTACCGAAGTTTTTTGGTATAGTGAGTTATTCAAATTCGTAAAGAGTAGTGGAAAGGTAACGTTCCCCATTATCTGGTGCAAGGGCAAGAACTTTTTTACCGCTACCTAATTCTTTTGCGACTTCAATAGCAGCATAGATAGCAGCTGCGCTTGAGATACCGACTAAGAATCCTTCAGTTCCACCGATAGCGCGTGCAAGTTCGAAAGCTTCTTCTGAAGATACGCGACGAACACCATCATATGCATTAGTGTCTAAAGTATTTGGGATAAAACCAGCTGAAATCCCTTGGATTTTATGTGGTCCAGGTTTTTCGCCAGAAAGGACTGCGGATTCATTGGCCTCAACGGCATAGACTTTGACAGCAGGATTATTCTTTTTCAAAGTATGAGAAATACCAGAAACAGTACCACCAGTACCAACACCTGCGACAAAAGCATCTAAACCATCTTTTCCAAAGGCATCAACGATTTCTTGTCCTGTTGTTCTTTCATGTACCTCTGGGTTAGCAGGGTTTTCAAATTGAAGAGGAAGGAAGCCATTTCTTTCTGCAGCGATTGCTTCAGCTTTAGCGATAGCGCCTTTCATTCCTTCACTTCCAGGAGTCAAAACGAGTTCAGCTCCATAGGCTTGGATGATTTTACGACGTTCCACACTCATGGTTTCAGGCATGACAATCACAACTTTGTAGCCTTTAGCTACGCCGACCCATGACAAGCCAATCCCTGTGTTCCCACTAGTTGCTTCGACAATGGTATCACCTGGTTTGATCAAGCCATCCGCTTCAGCTTTTTCAATCATGCTCAAAGCAATCCGGTCTTTAACCGATGATCCAGGGTTGAAGGCTTCGAGTTTGACATAGACATCTGCAGCTCCTTCAGGAACAAGACGGTTCAATTTGACAATCGGAGTGTTCCCAATCAATTCTGTAATATTTTCATAAATAGCCATAATATACCTCAGTTCTAGGTTTTCTTGATACTAACCAGTATAGTCCCTTGTGGGAAGAATGTAAAATATAGAAATTTTATGGGTGTGATAAAAAAAAACTATCGTTGCCGATAGCTTCTTTGATTATTTTTCTACAGAAAGTAGGGGTACTTCAACCTCGCGAATTCCTTGATCTTCTATAAGGACTTTCCCATTATAAAATTCGACTAAAGCTGCTGTGATAGAATTGGTGTCTTCTTTGTCTACAAAAATAGTTGTCGCCACCTGATCTGTAAACATCGGATCTTGTTCCGCCAATTGATGGTCTTTTAAGAAATTAGCAAACTCTTGGTATTGGGAATAAGAAAGTGTGATTCCAAGAACCACTTGCTCCTTGATTTCTACCAGTCCAATCTCTCGAACTGCTTGAGCCACACTTCCAGCGTATGCACGAATCAGACCTCCAGCACCTAATTTAATGCCTCCAAAATAGCGGGTAACCACAACACAACTATTAGTGATGTGATGATTTTCTAAAACTCCCAACATCGGTACACCCGCTGTTCCACTAGGTTCGCCATCGTCACTAGTCCGTTTAATATCGCTATGTTCTCCAATGATGAAGGCAGAACAGTTATGTGTGGCCTTGTAGTGTTCCTTCTTGATCGCGTTGATAAAATCTCTAGCTTCCTCTTCCGAAGAGACGCGTTTAACATGACAAATGAATTTCGATTTTTTGATTTCTTCTTGAACAGTGCCGTTCTCTTTAAATGTAACATATTCCATATTCTTATTTTACAAAAAAAGAATGATTTTCTCCAACTTTTGCGAATTAATAAGTATGAAGATAGAAGATTCTTATGGAAGACTCTTAACAGAGAGTCAAATGACAAATGATCTAAAAGAAATTGCCCAAGAACTTCCAGCTATAGAAAAAGAGAATGGAAGGTACCATTGCTTTCGATGTGGCAGTTTGATTGATCAGAAACTTTGGAAGTTGAGTGAGGAGGTGCTGTATTGTAGAGCCTGTATCCAATTGGGAAGGATCCGGAGTGATCAAAAACTTTATACTATTGCACAGCGAGACTTTGAAGGTCAAGAGGTGCTAAACTGGAAAGGGACCTTGACTTCCTATCAACAAGAGGTATCTGAAGGACTTATCCAAGCAGTTAAAGCAGGAAAACATGCCTTGGTACATGCTGTGACAGGAGCTGGAAAAACGGAAATGATGTATCAGGTTGTAGCAACAGCGATCAAGGCAGGAAAAGCAGTCTGTATTGCTACCCCAAGAATCGATGTCTGTATCGAACTGTACGGAAGGATGAAGGAAGATTTTTCCTGCCCCATCTCTTTACTTCATGGAGAATCGGAGCCCTATTTTAGAACACCTTTGGTGATCGCTACAACCCATCAATTGCTAAAGTTTTATCAGGCCTTTGATCTCCTTATTATAGATGAAGTAGATGCTTTTCCCTATGTAGACAATCCAATCTTATATAAAGCAGCTCAGAATGCAATAAAAAAAGAGGGGAATACCCTATATTTAACAGCAACCTCTACAGATGAGTTAGATAAAAAGGTCAAGAAAAAAGAAATCATTCGTTATAGTCTTCCAAGAAGATTTCATGGGAACCCGCTAGTGGTCCCTGAAATAAAATGGGTGCCGAAAATTAGAGAAAAAATAGAAAAAGGAAGAATCCCTTACGAACTATTGCAACTGATTAAGAAACAAAGACAGACTCACTACCCATTGTTAATCTTTGTATCTGAAATAGAATTAGGACAACAATTCACTGAGAACTTAAAAAAATACTTTCCCAAAGAAACAGTAGGTTTTGTATCCTCACAGACAACAGACCGTCTACGAATGGTAGAAGAGTTTAGAAACAGAGCCATAACCATGCTAGTCTCTACAACAATTTTAGAAAGAGGAGTGACTTTTCCGTTTGTAGATGTCTTTGTTTTAGAAAGTAATCACAAATTATTTACTAAAAGTGCTCTCGTACAAATTTCAGGAAGAGTCGGTCGAAGTAAAGAAAGACCAACAGGTAAACTACTTTTTCTATCAGATGGAATAACACGAGAAATGAAGAAAGCGATCAAAGAAATAAAGGAAATGAATCAGGAGGCTGGATTTTGAAAGAATGCTTGCTTTGTACTAAAGAGTTGAAAACTGGTGAACATTTCACAGACCTTATTTTTATGAATCAACAAGAAGAATGGATTTGTAAAGAATGCAAAGAAGACTTCGAACAAATTGGCGAAATCCATTGTCCTAGATGTTATAAAGATAAAGAGGAGAAAGTATGTAAAGATTGCGAATACTGGATACAAAAGGGGAATATAGTCGAACATGAAGCATTATATAAATATAATGCAGCAATGAAGGACTATTTCAGGAGATATAAATTTGAAGGAGATCGTTTATTAGGAATGGTATTTGGATGTGACATCAAAAAAGCCTTGAAAAAGTATAAAAGCTATACGATAATACCAACTCCAATCAGCCATGAAAAAAATCAGAAGAGAGGATTCAATCAAGTATCGACTATACTAGATTTTGCAGAGATAAAGTACAACAGTCTATTCCAAAAAGAAGACACTTTAGCCCAATCAAAAAAAACAAGAGAAGAAAGATTAAAAACCTCTCAGCACTTTCAATTAAAAGGAGAAATTTCAGAAAAGCAGAAATATCTAATCATCGATGATATCTACACAACGGGCAAAACAATCGAATTAATGAAGCACCTACTAATTGAAAAAGGTGTGAAAGAAATAAAGACATTTTCAATCGCAAGGTAAAAAAAGATTTGCAAAAACTTTATGAAAGCGTTATAATATACATATAAATAAAAACATAATGTTTAGAAAGTAGGTACTAATATGATTAAATATAGTATCCGTGGTGAAAACCTAGAAGTAACAGAAGCCATTCGCGACTATGTCGTTTCTAAACTCGAAAAGATTGAAAAATATTTTCAGGCAGATCAAGAGCTAGACGCTCGAGTAAACTTAAAAGTTTACCGTGAAAAGACCGCAAAAGTAGAAGTAACCATTCCGCTTGGATCTATCACACTTCGTGCAGAAGATGTCTCTCAAGATATGTACGGTTCAATTGATCTAGTTGTAGATAAAATTGAACGTCAAATTCGTAAGAATAAAACAAAAATCGAAAAGAAAAATCGTGTTAAATCTGGTGCAGGTAAATTGTTTACCGATGCAGTTGTAGAAGAAGTAGCAACCACAGAAAAAGTTGTTCGCTCAAAAACAATTGATCTAGAACCAATGGATTTAGATGAAGCGATCCTTCAAATGGATCTATTAGCACACGATTTCTTCATTTATCGTGATGCAGAGGATAACACAACAAATGTGATCTACCGTAGAGAAGATGGAGACATCGGTCTATTGGAAGTAAAAGAATAGAGATCAAAAAAAGAGATTGAAAACATCAAATAAATTATAGAAGAATCAGGAGCATTTGTGCTCCTGATTTTTTATATAAATAAAAAACTTTCAAAAAAATAAATTTTTTTAAGAAAAAGTATTGACAGTAAGGAGAGGTCATGATATACTAATATAGTTGTCGCGCG